>JANNQE010001058.1:0-6649 GCA_031441625.1 Planctomycetia bacterium | reverse complement strand
CACTCGCTCCGCTCGTGACTCCACCCCTGGCTAACATCTGACGCCGCTCCGCGGCTCAATCGAACCCTGATCGCGCTTCGGGCTATCAGGTGGCCGGCGGCGTCGAGCGACAGACCGACCACTACTGGCTTGGTCGCGCCTCGAAGGGCACCACGGATTCGCCGCTGCCGGAGCGACTCGTCCGCGACGTTTGGGCCGACGGCTCCGGTGGGGACACGGTGCGGCTGAACGTGGGTAGGCGGTCGGTCTTCCAGCGGCGGTAGGTGCGCCATCCGAACTGCGCGAGCAGCACCACCGCCCCGAGCAGCAACCCCGGCTGTCCGGCGGCCACCGCCTGGGCCGTCGGCTGCGGGAGGAAGATCGCCCCGACCGCGAGCGCCACCGCCGCCAGTGCCACTGCCGGGCCGATGTACGTCAGCCGCAGTTGCCCGACGCCCGCCACCAGCAGCAACCCCACCGCACACGCCGCCAACACCCACGCCCACCTCGGGGCGAGCGTGATCCGCAGCGGGTCGGCCGTCGCCCGCCGCACGGCCACCGCGTCCCCGCTCGCCGGCGTGCCGTCGGCGGTGTCGGTGCCGCCGCGGAGCCACCGCTCCATCTCGGCCGGGGAATCGACCGGCCCCGGCCCGACGCCCGCCCCACGCCACGCCCAGCGGTGTTCGGCGTCCCACCCGGCATCCAGCACGATCGGCACCCGCTCGGCGGGGCACGCCACGTACCACCGCACCGCCCCGCGGTAGCTCGCCCCTTTCACCGCCGGCGGCACGATCACCCGCCCGCCGCGGCCGTCGTTCGCCGTCGCCTGTTGACACCGTACGTCGAGGATGATCGTCGCTCCCGGCTTGGCGTCCGGCATCAGCACGATCAGGCGGTCGCCGTTTCGCACCGGCTCGATCCGCTTGCCGTCCAGTTGCACCTCTTGAAGAGTGCCGGTCGGTAAGTCCAACTCCACACCGCCGCCGGGCCACTTCCGCACCGCGTACAGCGCCCGCACCGCCGCCGTCCCGTCGGCCGCCACCGCCCCTTCGATCAGCCCGCGGTCGATCACCGTACTCCCGGCCTCCGGGCGATCAGCCAGCGTGAGGGAGAGCGATTCGGCACCGCTGGCGGCGAGGGTGAACCACGGGAGCGAGTCACGGTCGGCGGTCGGCTCCGGGGCGGTCTCGCGCCAGCGGCCGACGAACCCCTCGGCCCGCGGGCCGCCGCCGCCCCACACCCGCACGACCGCGTCGGTGCGCGTGGCGGCCTGGCACCAGAGGAGCGGCACGGCGGCGGCGGTCGCACCGGCGGGCAGTGGGACCGCGTACTGCACGACGATGCTGAACTCGCGGCCGGGGTCGGCGGTCGGCCGGTACTCCCACTCGCCGCGGCCGACCGAGTCGAGCGGCGGCTTCGCCCGCACGCCCACCAGCTCGTCCGGCCCGCGGAGTTTCACCACTTTCACGTCGCCGTCAGGGGCGGAAAACCTCAACGTCTGCGTCACGCTCAGTTGCCGCGGGTGGACCGTCACTTCGACCCGCGCGTCGCACGCCAGTTCGGTGCGGTACACCTGCCAGTTCAACTCCACCTTCGACGCCCCGCGGTCGAACTCGCCGTTCACGCTCGTCGTCGCCGCCCCACGCCCTGCGGCTTTCAACAGTTCGCCGTTGCCCGCCGGCTGGCCGTTCTCCCACCCGAACCCGGTGCCGCTCACCTCTAGCCCGTCGCCCACGCTCGCCGTCAGCTTGGTGTCGCGCTCCTCGGCGAGTGGGAAACGGGGCAGTGGAACGGTCAGCCGCCCGCCGGTGAGGGGCAGTGCGGTCGTGGCCGTCAGGGTGAAGTCGAACGCCGCCTTCTGCGGGGTAGCAAACCGCACGGTCCACGTCCGCCCGTCGCCCCCTTCGACCGCGGCTTCGGCGAACTCGGCCGGGCCGACTTCCACAACGCCCCACTCCGGCGGCACGTCGAGGGTGATCGACTCCAGTTCAGTGCGCTGCGGCGGGATGACACGGACGGTGGTTTCGAGCTTCCACCCGGTGTTAGTCAGCTTCAGCTTGTGTTGCGGGCGGACGCGGAGCAGGCCGACGGCGGGTCGGGCGTCGATGTCGAGCCAGCCGCCGGCCTTCGGTGCGGCGGTGGTGGCGAACACGGCGACGAGGTCGTCGTCGGCGTTCGCGGGCAAATCCTGACGGCGGAGGTCGGCGGCCGGCTTGAAACCCAGGCGAATGCCGGGCGGCGCGAACACCGCCACCTTGCCCGTCGGCCGCACCCCGCCGACCACGAACGGCCCGATGGTGAACGGCCCGCGGCTCTTCGGGTCGGACGACGGCGGGCGTTTGGTCCGCACCAGCACGGTGAAGAGCCAGTCGTTCAACCCGTCGGCCGGCGGGCGGATGAGCCACGGCTTACTCGCGTCGGTCGGCTTCACAACGGTGCCGGTGAACGCCGTCAGCGGGATCGGCCCGCCGGACACGTTCAACTCGGCGTTCGCCGGCAGCGTGAGCGACCACTCGCGGGCGGTCCCCTTCAGCCGCAGCTTGGCCACCGTCTCGATTTGCGCCTCGTCCACCCGCACGAGCACGTCGGCGTCGGCGGTCAGTCCCGCGTCGGCGGGGGCGGTGCCGGGCGGCTCCCAGCTCACTTCGAGGATGTCGGTCGGCCCGAGGGCGAGCGGCTTCGCGGCCAGTTGTTCGGCGGTGGTGGGGGTGCGCTTCAGCGCGAGCGGCGTGTCGCCGCGTGTGTTCACGCTCACCTTCGCCACCCCGTCGGCCGGCGGTTTGGTCAGCGTGAAGGTGCTGATGGCCGCCCTCGGCAAGCTGAAATCGAAGCCTATTTCGCCTTTGGTGGCCCGCGCCGACACCGGCACTTCGGCCTGCACCGTGACGGAATGTTCGCCCGCGGCCTCGGCCAGCACGGTCAGCCCGTCGGCGTCTGCGGTGAGGATGGGCAGCTTGCCGTCGGCCGTCTTCGCGCTCACCACCGCCGCCCGCTGACAGCCGAGTGTCACCGGCGTGCGGGGCGCACTCGTGCGGAAGGTGAACGTGAGCGTGACCGCCGCCACCGTGCGATCCCCGCGGGCCTCGACCGCCCCGCGGACGGCCACCCCGCTCGGCGGCACCGGCTTCGCCGCCTCTCTCGCCTTCTTCGCCGCCTCCACCTGATCGACGAGCGCCTGGTACTCGGCCGGCGACAGCACCACCCCATCGACCACCGGGTTCGGGTCGTCCACCCCGCGGGTGACGAACACCACCGTGCCATCGGGCAGTTTCACCGCCGACGCCTTCGGCTTGTCCGGCTTGGCGATGGGTGTGGTCGGCTGGGCGACGGCGACAGTCGCCAACACCGCCAGCCCCAGGAGTTGAACGAAAATCCGCATGGCATCAATATAACCCCGCACCCGCCGCGATCCGACCGCGAAACCCGGAACAGAATCCGCGGTTCGCCCGAACCGCCAGTCAACATCGGCTGTGCCGGTTGTGCGGGCACTCGGCATTCACCACACGTTCCTGCATAATGTCGGTTCCAACCTCCCTCGGAGCCGCCGCCGATGACCCCGCCGACGCTCGCCGACCTGGCCCGCATGTTCGACCACTCGCTGCTCCAGCCGACCCTGACCGATGCGGAGTTGGAGAAGGGCATCCTGCTGGCCCGCGAGTACGCGGTGGCGTCGGTGTGCATCAAGCCGTATGCGGTGAGGCTGGCGGCCAAGCTGCTGGCCGGCAGCGGCGTGCAGGCGAGCACCACCATCGGCTTCCCGCACGGCGGGCACGTCACCAAGATCAAGGTCGCCGAGAGCGAGATCGCCCTGGCCGACGGGGCGACCGAACTCGACATGGTGGTGAACGTCGGCAAGGTGCTGAGCGGCGAGTGGAACTATGTGGCCGACGACATCGCGGCGGTGGTGCGGGTGGCCCACGCGGCGAACGCGAAGGTGAAGGTGATCTTCGAGAACGCCTACCTGAAGGACGAGCAGAAGAAGGAGCTGTGCAAGATCTGCGGGGAGGTGCGGGCCGACTGGGTGAAGACGAGCACCGGGTACGCCGAGACGGGGGCGACGGTGGACGACCTGAAGCTGATGCGGCAGCACAGCCCGGCGTGGGTGCAGGTGAAGGCCGCCGGCGGCGTGCGGACCTACGAGAAGCTGCTCGAAGTGCGGGCCATCGGTGTGACCCGCGTGGGTGCCACCGCGACGAAGACGATTCTGGACGAGGCGAAGGCGAAGATGGGCGGGTGAGTGCTGAGTAGGGCGGGCGAGGCGGCGTCAGCCGCCAACCCCCGCCGCGCGCCATTCACGCCAGAGGGTTTGGCGTGGCGTTTGGTGCGAGTTGCCTTTGTTGGGCGATGAACTGCTGTACCTCTTCGATATCCCGTAGCCCGCCACCGTGATGGATGACCGCGTGGCAGTTAGGACACACCGGTCGCAAATCTTCGATTGGGTTCACCTCATACTCGCCCCCGATCTCGGATAAAGGTCGTAGGTGGTGGACGTGGATCAGTCTTGCGAACTCCAGACCATACACCGCCCCGAATCGGAACCCACAAACGCAACAGGCTGTCCCATGGGCCGCGATGCACTGCGCGCGAGCCTTTGAACTACGCTCGTAGGCGTTGACCGTGATGGTGCGAACCGCTCCTTCTATCAAACCTGTCGGACCTACCTCCTCCGGCAGCCGTCGTTCCATCCCTGTGGTGGTTGGAAGAAGGGCGAGTAGGCGCCGAGTCGCATCCTCACCCGCTTCTTTCTTGTCGCTCCATCCTCTGTCGTCCAACCCAACCGCGTCAGGGGGAACTGGTGTCGGGAAGGGCTGGAAATCCACAAGCTCAATGGCGAGTATTTGACCGTTGTACGTCTTGCGACTATTGCTCAGTACCGCTGAGGCTTGGGCACGCCATTCAGTTTCACTGTCCGCGCCGAGCGCCCGACCGTATCTCCCCCAGGCAGTGTCTTGGTCGATGATGGGTTGGTCCTGTATCTGTCCGACGCCAACAATACTCCTTGGCGTCCTGCCAGGACGGACACAGAACAATGGGTCGAGTAGCTGCCGCACAGTTCGCTTGTGTGGACTCGCATAGAAGATCGCGAGTTCGCCAACCGAGTGACGGACGTGGCAAGAGAACCAACCTGGGTCAGCGAGCATCAGGATGCCGGCCACAGTTCACGCCCCTTTGCTGTCGGACTTGTAACTCGGTTTTGCCGAGGCTAAATTCACCGTAGCGTACTGGCCTGGTGGTGCAGACGCAATGTTCGACGCCACGACGGGCTTTTCATTCACGACAGCCCCCCACCCGCCGGCGTCGCGTCGCTCCGCTCGGCGACCTCCCCCACAAGGGAGGAGGTGGGGTCGGTGGCGGATCGTGTTGCTCGTCTGTCACGCAACCAGCCACACCTCCCCCCTTGTGGGGGAGGTCGGTTCAGGTGGCGAAGCCACCGAACCGGGTGGGGGGTGCTCATCCCGTCAGTCGGCCTGGGCGAGAACCTTCGCCCTCGCGGTCCCGTGAGCGACGACAACACCCACGGTTTGCCTACCATGCCGCACACGAACGTCGGGCCGTATGCCATTCAGCCGGTGCCGAGGGTGTCGGCGGAGCCGCCGCACCCGCCCGAACTGGTCGCCCACTCGAAATCGCTGCTCTCGGGTACGCTGGAACTCGTCTCGCACGCCCCGGCCGCCGGTCAACTCGCCCGCATGGTCGCGGCCAAGTATCCCGTTCACGCCGCCCGTGCCGCCACCGCCGGCGCGGTCGTCGGCGTTTCACCGCTCGATCTGCTCACCGCGACCCTCTGTTACGATCTGCTCCTCGGCTTCAGCGGCATGGGCTGCTCGACGCTGGCCGTCGCCACCCCCGCCGGGCCGGTGCTGGCTCGCAACATGGACTGGGTGCCGGCGGGGAAGGTCGCTCGTGCGAGCTGTCTCGTGGACGATACCTTTGGCGTAAACGCCGGCTTCCTCGGCATGATCGGCGTCGTGACGGGCCTGTCGAAGAACGGGTTCGCCGTCGCCCTGAACGCCACCTTCGGCGGGGCCGATCCCGCCGGCTACCCGATGCTGCTGTTCCTGCGGCACGTGTGCGACACGGCGACGGACTACCGCGAAGCGCTGGAGATGGTGAAGACAGAACGGCTGATGGCGGGGGGAGTCATCACGGTGGTGGGCGTGACGAACGACGAGCGGGCGGTGGTCGAGCGCGCGCCGACGGCGGCCGCGGTGCGATCCCCGCACGGCGATGAACCCGTGTTCGCCACCAACCACTACCGCAGTTTGTCGGCCCCGCACGCCTGCCCGCGGTACGACCACATGACCGCCCACGCTGGTCGTCGCCCGCCGCTCGATGTGCTCACACACCCGGAGGTGTTGCAGACGATCACTGCCCAGCACGTGCAACTCTGCCCGGCGACCGGGACTTCCGAGATGCACGTGCCGACTCATTTGCTCACAGCCGGCGAAGAAGAGTACACGCTGGCGGAGATGGTCGGCTTCTTCACCGGGTGAGGGTTTGGAAAGTCGCCGTTCGCTCCGCGAACGGTCGCCCTTCACCTTCGGGAGCAGGAAATTGGCACCGTTCGCGGAGCGAACGGCGACTTTCCAAACCCTCACCCGGTGAAGAAGCCGACCATCTCCGCCAGCGTGTACTCTTCTTCGCCGGCTGTGAGCAAATGAGTCGGCAC
>JANNQE010001057.1:0-12760 GCA_031441625.1 Planctomycetia bacterium | reverse complement strand
TCGAACCGCGGTGCAAGAAAAGACGGCCCAAGAACTTCCCCTACATGATCCGTCCCCGCCGCGTCTTGCGTGAAGAGATACGTCAGCAAGCACTTGCGCGCTAACTGAATGGCATTCCGCATATTCTGCAAACTCGTCAAGAACGCTGTCCGTCGTGTGGGACAAGTAGTCAAGCTCGCCTAGCTCTTCAATGCTACCATACGACAAATACGTGCAGCGTTCGGAAAGTGGCGAGTTCTCAAGCAAAGAGAACACAGGCCGCGTGATTTCTTGGAAAACCTTTTCGCGTCGCGCTTCTGGCGCGACAATATGCAAAGGCACGTTGATGTTTGGGAGAAGGGCACACAGATCGGCCATTCGGAGCAAGCCGGAATAAATCGCGGTCGAATGCTCGACCTCAAAAGCTCGACGGATGGCGCGACCTTTAAGCCAAAGCACATCGATTCGCTTGATCGTGTCCAATGTCGTTTCGTCGTAATTCAGCGGCAAGCGTTCCATTAGGACCCCCGGCTGTCCCGACCAGTGTTCCGCAACCCGCGACCGGTCAGCCATTGGCAGCCATATCTTAAAGCCCATCGCCTCCCCGATGCGGCACAACGCGGCCTGTACACGGATAGATTCTCGATCTGTTGATACTTCAGCTGGTTCTTCGTGAGGAGCAACCCTGTCATCAGGGACACTTACGACCACAGAACGGTCCGGGCGTTGAATACGTCGCTTCAACGCGCGTTCGTATTGCTCACTGTCTACAGGGAAAGTACGAGCATCGGCCTGCAATCCCTGCAACAGCGATTCTAAGAATGCGCCATCATCCTGGTTGAGCTTCACGAGGCTTCGACGCAACGGACCAAGCCAGTACCCACCGGGTTTCACATCACGTGTAAATGTCAGGCGAGAGTACACTTCCGGTTCGTGGATTGGGATCGTCTTTTCAAGTGGAAGCCACACGGCAGGTTTGACTTTAAACCGAACAACAAACGGATCGTCGTCCGGCACGAAAATGGGTGTATTGTCCGCAAACGGTCCGTCCAATACCTCCAGGACTCCAATCCAACGAGACATGCGAACCATGTAGCAAACAAACTTGTCGCCGACGCGAACCTTTTCGGCCATGGATCGCTGCGATTCCCGAAAGCCGGAGATGCTGCGGTCAGAGCGACCAAACGCTTCGAACGTCTCGGGGGTAAACAGATCGCTCCAGTAGTTCATTGCGGGCAACCTCGTTTGTTCGACCGCCAATTTCAGTCGGCGAACGACCCAGCTCAGCAGCGGCGGGGGCCGAGTGAGCTACACGTCTGGGAAAACCTATGTGTCCCCGCCGTCTGCTGCAGCGAATGGTTCGGCCCGCCTCACAGTTTGAACAGCGCCTTCGCGTTGTCGTGGAACACCGCTTGGTGGAATTCGTCCGGGAACATGTGTCCGACGAAGTCGCGGTAAACGCGCATCGGGGCGAGCGGCCAGTCGGTGCCGAACAGGAACTTGTCCGGCCGCTCGGTGAACTCGATGCCCTGCTTGATCCGCTCCACCGTGCGGCGCAACACCGCGCGCTCGGCCAGCTTCGCGAAGTACGCCTCGTCCCCGACCAGCAGGCCGGACAGGTCGGCCCACACGTTCTCGTTCTTGTAGAGGACCTCGGCGGCATCAGTGATCCAGGGGTTGCCGAAGTGCGCCATCACGAAGTTGACCCGCCGGTGTTCGACGGCCACCTCGTCGACCAGCAGCGGGTGCGCGTACTTGACCTTGGCCACCTCGGAGTAGTTGTCGCCAGTGTGGAAGATGAAGGGCACCTGATAGCGGGCCGCCAGCTCGTAGTAGGGCACGTAGGAGGGGCTGTCCGGCCCGTAGTAGAGGTAGCCCAGGTACCCCTTCAGTGCCTTGACCTTCCCGGACTGCAACTGCCGCTCGACCCGCTGCAGGTGGTCGGTGTCTGTGCGCGATGGGTCCGCGACGCCAATAGCGTGCAAGGCCGGCAGGAACTCACCGATGCGGAGGGTGGAAGCGATGCCGAGCGGGTCGTCAGCGCCGCCGCCCAGGTGCCCCATACCGAGCAGCAATCCTGCCCCCGACTCCTGCATCTGCTGGCGCAGGGCTGCGGCGACCGGTTCGGGAGGCCCGTCGAGGAGCGCCGGCAATGTCCGCACGCCCGGCAGCCGAGGGTTCACAGCGTGGATGTGCATGTCGATCACAGGCAATCCTCCTCGATGGCCGAACGACCCAGCTCAGCAGCCGGGCCGCCCTGGCTGATAGTATACCTCGGAAGGACGTAATGGCGGCCCGGTCTGCTGTAGCGTTTGGTTCGGCGCGTGCGGCTTACACCTCAGCGCCGACTTGCTACCCGATGGCCACTCGACCATTGCATGCGATCACCGGGATTCCGATCTCGCGAGCCAGTTGTGGGATGATGTCCTGCTCGGCGATCGTACGTTGGGCGGACGGCGTCCCCCTGACGAGTTCACTCAGCTTGGCCCAGATCGACTTCCGCGGGACCGTGCCTCCCGCGGCGTCCATGAGGATGTCGTCGAGCAGGGCCGGCCTCGAACCATGGGCGTACCTCACGAATGGCAGACCGAACCCGCCTGGCGGCGTTGATGCATTGCCGAACACGTTCCGTCGGGTGAATGCCACCGGCCCTTGCACGACCTCGGGGATCGGAAGGCCCTTGACCGCATCGACCAACTTGCCGATGGTTGCCGACCCCTCGGCCGGCGGGCGAGTCTGGACCTCAACAAGCAGTTTGCCTCCGGGCACCAAGCCGCAGGCGACATCCACCTCGACGCACTCGCCCTGTGGTGATCGTCCGAAGTGGGCATCGACCACTCGAACAACTAATGCCACGAACCCAATCAGTTTGGCCGGCTCGATACGGTGGTAGATGTCGGACGCCGGGGTCAGCAGGAGAATCAGATCGTGCGGCAGATCGTCTTCGCCAGGATCGCTCATCGCGCCGCCCTCCGCCGACGAACTAGATATTATCCCGACCGGTGTTGCGCGTTAGGGCCGACCGACGTCGGTCGGGGTAACGCGCACCTCGGTCTCACTAACACGCAAAACTAACCGACCAACGCCCCGCACGCAAGACCCTATTCGCGTTTCACTTCCGACATCCGGGGCGAGCACATCCGGCGCTTGCAGGCGCTCCGCCGGTCGGCGTATCACGCAAGGCGGTCGAGCGGACTCGTCACCCCCGATGGACCACGGTTCAGGACATGCGTGTACACCATCGTCGTGCGCACGTCCTTGCGGCCGAGCAACTCCTGAACCGTTCGGATGTCCGCGCCGGTCTCGATCAGATGCGTTGCGAAACTGTGACGGAACGTGTGCGTCGTCACCCGCTTCGTGAGACCCAGAGCGACCACGACCTCGCGGAGCGCTTTCGCGATCACGCTCTCGTGAACGTGGTGCCGGTGGCGGACGCCGGTTTTCGTGTCGGTGTAGTGGGACGCGGCGGCGAACACCCACTGCCACCCCCACTCTCGGTCCGCGTTCGGGAACTTTCGCGCCAGCGCGTCCGGCAGTGGTGCTCGACCGTCGCCCCGGCTCAGATCCGTGTCGTGTAGCTTCCGCCGCTTGGCGAGGTGGTCGCGCAGGGCAGGCACCAAAACCGCGGGCAGCACCGTCACGCGATCCTGGAAGCCCTTCCCGTCGCGAACGACCAACTTCGACCCGTCGAACTCGACATCCTTCACGCGCAGTTGCAGCGCCTCCAACACGCGCAGCCCGGCCCCGTACTGAAGCCGACACACCAACCCCGGCACGGCATGCAGATTCGTCAGGACGCGCCCGACCTCGTCGCGTGTCATCACGCTCGGCAACCGCTTCGGGCGGTTCGCGCGGACCACATCCAACTGGTTCAGCGGCTTCTCCAGAACCGCAGGGTACAGAAAGAGCAGCGCCGCCAGCGCCTGATTCTGGGTCGAGGCCGCGACGTTCCGTTCCACGGCGAGGGGCGTGAGGAACGCGTTCACCTCCGGTTCGGCCATCGTGTTCGGATGCCGAATGTTGTGGAACCGAATGAAGCGCTCAGCCCACGCCGTGTACGCGTCCGCGGTGCGCGGGCGAAAGTGGCGGACCCGGCACGCGATCCGAACGCGGTCGAGCAATTTGGGTTGTTTCGGGGCGGGTACGTTCATGGGTCATTCCTCCCAGGTGTGACGATCCGCTCGCATCGCACAGATTGACACGGGCCGAAAGCCCGGTCAAGAGGTCGCTTCTGCGGGCCATACCCAGTCGGAGGTGCCAACGGTCGCGAACACCGAGGCTTTCATGCCGAAGGTGAAGAGGCGAGAACCCTTCCATCCGTCGCTTTGCCGCGAGCTCAACGGCTCAGACCGATGACGTGGGGACCGAGGAATGCCGAGCGGTGTGCGAAACCCGACCCGCAGTCCCGTCCCGTCCCACTGGAAACAGACTGTTTCCGCTGCTCAGACCCAGCCCAGCGACACAAACCCTGATGAATCATCGGCTTGTGCTCTTCAACAGGGTGCTTTCGGTTGCGGCAGCGAATAATCCGGGGTAGGGTGGCCGGCTCTCGCCGAGAGCCGGTTCCGGAGTCGCTCTCGGCGAGAGCGACCCACCCTACTCAATACCGCACCTCGACCCCGAGCGTCACCCCTTGCAGCCAGTAGTCGGTCGAGTACGCCGGGTACGCCGGCCGGCCGGGGGCGAGAATGCCGCGGTCGATCTGGTCGGCGGCGCGTTCCACCCGGCTCCAATAAAGGAACGTGTACCCGGCGCTGAACCGCAGCCAGTCGGTGATGTCGTACCCCAGCCGCACGTCGGCCGACGGCAAGACGGCGAAGGCGTTGCGGCTGTACTGCCCGACGTTCCCACTTGCCAGTAATCCGCCGGGTCCCCCCAACAGGCCTGTGGTGCTCCCGCTGATGTCGGTGTTGGTCAGCGTCACGCCCATCGCCACGCCGAACCGGGCGGCGAGCGTCAGGCGGTCGAACAAGCGGTGACTCGTCGCCACGCCCACCTGAGGGCCGTGGAACTCGTTGCGGGTGCGGAACAGGTCGGACGTGGTGACGCCCGCCTGCTCGGTCGTGATTTGCACGCCGTCTCGGAGTTGCAGGTAGCGATACCCGGCGAACACGTCCCACGTCGAGAACTGACCGCGGCGGACGTTGTACCGCAGGTTCACATCACCGCCGATGGTGAACGTGTCGGCCGTCGCCGACACGGTGCCCGGTTGGGTGTCCGACCCAATCCGGATGGCCGACTCCACACCGGTCACCACCGGGCGGGCGAGGATCGTTCCGCCGGGAGCCGCCGTGCCGACGAAGCGGTCGTTCGCCTCGAACACGGTCAGGAAGCTGCCGTCGAACCCGAACCGCTCGGTGACCCACACCCCGCCGTCGGCCCGCAGGCTCGGCCGCAACCCGGACAGTTGGTTTCCGCCGAAGACCACCGTGGTCGAGTTGCGATTCAGGACGCCTGCAATGGCCGGATCGGTGCCGGCGGGCGAACTGGTGACGAGCGGCGGCAGGAGCGTCCGCGAGCCGGCAGCATACAGGAAGTCGGCGGACAGCCACACCCGCTCGCGGCAGAGCGCATCACCTGGGCCGAGCAACGCTTCGGGTGCGGGCAGCGGTGCTTCGGTGCCGTTGGGCAGGCTACGGGTGTTCGGGGCGGTGTAAAATGACGACTCGAACGGGTCGCCGCTAGGCGGAGCAAACAGCGGATTGGTGGAGGTTTGCGCCGCGGACGTGGCCGCGAGTACGAGCAGCAAGCCGGCACTCGGAAGTAGCGGACGCATCATTCCACCTGGCAATCGGTATCGAGAGAACACCGCTTCTCACAAGCGAGAGGCGACCGTCTCGACAAATAAAATCGGCACAAGTTGACACAATCTGAAAGAATTCTGAGCCGGCGCGGTATTTTGTCTTCAGATGCGGTGGTATACTGCGTTTGGTTGAGCCGCACGTGTGGCGTCAACCCCAAAACCGCCCGAACGGCACACGAGCGAACTTGAGTTAATCCGGCGGCACGGCAGTTGCTTCCCGGAAGTCACGACGGAGTCGCCAGCACATCCCGCACACCCAAGGAGGGTCATACTGTGCTCGTCCTTACCCGCAAGCCGAACGAAGAGATCATCATCGGGGACAACATCCGCATCACCGTCGTCGAAGTGGCGCCGGGGCGGGTGAAGATCGGCATCACCGCGCCGAAGTCGGTGCGAGTGGACCGCGCCGAAATTCACGAGAAGAAGCTCCAGGAAGCGGCCCCGGCCCCAATCACTGTGGAAGCACCGGCGGTGGTTAACCGCCTCGCCGACGTGCTGCCGCCCGTCGCCGACCAGCCGACCGTCGTCGCATCAGGCCCAGCCGAGCACGACCTGCCGGCCAACCGCATCAGCGCCCTCCGCCGCCGCTTCCCCAAGAAGCCCCGCTAGGGTGGCCGGCTCTCGCCGAGAGCCGGCCTGAATGTCGCTCTCGGCGAGAGCGACCCACCCTATGCTGAGATGAACTCCGGCGGTTCGGTCGCGCTGTGGAACACCGCGGCCGTGAGCGGCGGGTAGACCCCGCCTGTCGTGTCCAGTCGAATGCGCACCGCGTTCACGTCCGGTTTGTTCAGTTGGACATGGCCGACCACCTGCACCCGACCGGGAAGCGGCAGGGGGTCGGCGTTCACCTTCCGATCCGCCCCCAGCCACACCGGGTAGTGGAACTGCCACAAGCTGGCCGTCTTCGTGCCCATCTTCGGCGACACCACGTCGGCCCACCGCCGCGCCCGCAGTGCGTGCATCTGCACCTCCGCCGGCTCGTTCAGTTCGCGCGACAACCCGTTGTGCAGGAACACGTGCCCGGCCGCCTCCGCCACCCACGGCAGGCCCGCCAGGAACGCGCGATGAGATTCGGGAACCACTTCACGCAGTGCGGCGAGATCGCTCACCCATTTCTCAGGATCGCGCCGTTCCGCGGCGCGGCCGAGGTAGCTGAGGAAGGTGCGGTCGCTGTCGTAGTTGGCGCGGTACTTGTCGACCCAGAATTGTTCCGGCGGGTCGCCGAGGCCGGCGGCCTTCACGAACGCGAGGTCGTGGTTGCCCATCACGCACACACTGGCGGGCTTCTCGGCGAGCAGGTCGATCACCCGCTGCACGGCCCCCTTCACGTCCGGCCCGCGGTCCACCAGGTCGCCGAGGAACACCAGCGTGGCGGTCGGCCACACGTCGTGCGTGCGCAACTTGGCGACGAGCACGTCGAGCCAGCGCAACTGCCCGTGCAAATCCGGGATGGCGATGATCGGGTACGACAGCACGAAGACCTCACTCCGCCAGGGTGAACAGCCGCACGACGTTCCGCGCGGGCGGCGTGCCGGCCGGTGCCCGCGGCGGGGTGTGGAGCACGGTACACGTCCACGCCTGCACCGGCAGCGGCACGAACCCCAAACCGGGGACGGGGAGGATGAACCCGTTCCGCTCGCAGTTCTTCACGATACTCACGTTGTCGGCGACGGGCGGCACTTTGGTGTTCGCCAGCACCCGTCGGTCCGACGGCGGCTCCGCGGACGCCACCGCCGCACACGCCAGCAGCACCACCACGCCGAGCAACTTGCGGAACATACGGCGACCTCGTGTCGGGTTCCGCGCCACCGCGGGTTGAACTTTTTTCCGACTGCTCGGAATGTTGGGGTTGCGACCGGCCGGCGCGGTGGTCACAATTCGCCCTCGAAAGACCGCGCCGCTTGACACGCCCGGAATAATCGGGGCGGCGAACCGGGTCAAGGCTGACCCGGAACCACACCACGGAACGGTGAGACCGGATGCTCCTCGAAACCACACCCACGCCCGCCACTGCCCCAGTCCAACTTGAACCCGTCATCAGCTTGACTACGGTGCAATCACCGACGGTGCCGTCGGCCCGTGCTGCTGCCGCCGCCGGCACGCCGAAGGCCAAGTCGCCCCCGCTCTGGCTGTTCGGCTTGGCCGCGGTGGTGCTGGCGTGGGCGTACTTCCCCACCCTCGACTGGCTCGTCGGCAAGTGGTCGAACGACCCGTCGTACTCGCACGGCTTCCTCGTCCCGTTCGCCGCCGCGTTCATCGTCTACCGCCGCCGCCCGGCGAACGGCGTCTGGTTCTCCGCCCCGCAGCCGTACATCGCCGGCGGGGTGCTGCTGCTCACGCTCGCCCTCCGCGCGATCGGCGGCGGGCTGCTGTTCCACCAACTCGACGCCCTGGCCCTGCTGTTCAGCGTGGCCGCGGGCGTGCTCGGCGTGGGCGGCTGGCGGCTGGTGAAGAACTGCTGGCCGGGGCTGGTGTTCCTCATCTTCCTGGTGCCGCTGCCCTACGAGTGGGAGCAGAACCTGGGCGGGCCGCTGAAGGTGATCGCCACCGTGAGCAGCACCTACCTGCTGCAAACCGTCGGCCTGCCGGCGGTGAACACCGGCAACCTGATCTTCATCGACGACATGATCCCGCTCGGCGTGGAAGACGCGTGCAACGGGCTGAAGATGCTGCTCACCTTCGCCGCCATCGGCGCGGGGGCGGTGTTCCTCGTCCGCCGCACGCTGTTCGAGAAGTTCTGCATCGGCCTGAGCGTGCTGCCCATCGCCGTGTTGTCGAACATCCTCCGCATCACCGCCACCGGACTGATCTACTTCTTCTGGGTGCGAGACAAAGACACCCAGCACGCCGTCCACGACGCCCTCGGGTACGCCATGGCGGTCGTCGGCATCGCCTTCCTGATGCTCGAACTGTGGGTGCTCGACCGGCTGATCGTGAAGCCGCCGACCGGCGAACCGCGGGTGTGAACCCGCGGGTGCATCGGAACCCAGGCGGCTCACGCCGCCGGTTCACCTGATTCAGAATTGACCCGCTCAACGGACTGAGCGGGCCACGCCCACGTCCCCACCGACCGCACGGATGCCGGCCATGAACGGTCCGAGTTTCGCCGCCACCTCCGCCGCCCCGCCCCGCCCGACGGCGGCCCCGCGCCCGGTCGCCCCACGCCCGCCGCACAAGCCGGACGCCGACAACGCGGCCGGCCGGCTGCTCACTTACGTGCGGCTGCACTGGCTGACCATCCTGTTCGCCGGCGCGCTGCTCGGGGCCGCCCTCGGGTACGCGGCGTGGACGTTCCTGCCGCCGAAGTACGAGAGCACGGCGCTCTTCCGCGTGTCGCAGGTGCAGAAGCAGGTGGGCGGCATGGGCGAGGCGAGTCGCAACCAGGGCAACTTCGGCACCGTGGTGAAGACCTACGCGAGCCTCATCAAGCAGGAGTTCGTCTACCGCTACGCCCTGCGGGAGTACCGCCTGGCCGAGTTGCCCACGCTGAAGGGGCAGAAGGACCCGCAGAAGTTCCTCGACGAGAAGCTGCTGGTGAGCAGCAAGGACGGGTCGGAGATCATCACCCTGACCATGATCGGGGAGAACCCGGACGACGTGCGGAAGATCGTGGACGCCATGGTGAAGGCGTACGAGCAGGAGGTGATCCTGCGGGAGAAGACGGACGCCAGCCACTACCGCGAGCAGTTGGGCAAGGCCATGTCCGCCCTCGAAGAGCAACTGAAACGGAAGGGCGCAACCGCGAGCGATCCGGCGAACCCGATCGCCGGACTGTCGGGGAAAGACCCGCTCAAGCTCGACCCGCTGCCGCCGGCCCCGTTCAACCCGGACGCGCCGAAGGCGGACCCCGATCTGAAACAGGTGGGGGTGGTCGGCGACCGGAAAGCGGCCGAGCTGATCGGCGAGACGGACAAGATGAAGCAGGCGCGGTTCAACCCGATCAACGCCCGTCTGATGAAACTCGAGGAGTCGCTCCCCGATTTGGTGTTCAACATCGCCGTGGCGAAGGCGAACGTGGACGCCATCAAAACGAAGTATCAGGAGGTGCTGAACGAGCCGGCGGCGGCGGACCTGGAGAAGGCGGTGCGGGAGAACGACCCGGACGTGAAGGCGCTCACGGCCAAGGCCGACCGCCTGCGGAATCAACTGGCGCAGAAGCAAGTCACGTCGCGGAACCCGGACGCGGCGACGTTCAAGCGGATGGAGGGCGAGGTCGAGCAGGCCGAGGTGGACGCCGAGAAGACGGTGCGGGAGAAGGTGCGGCAGATCGACGAGGGCCGCCGCAAGCCGCGGCTCGATCAGATGCTCCTCGCCCTCGACGCGAACAAGATCGAGTTCTCCAAGCTGACTGCGAAGTACGAGCAGAACAAGGCCGAGATTGAGAAGGCGAAGGCCGAACTGAAGGCCATCCCCAATCCCGCCGAGGTGCTGAAGGCGGAGAAGGAGCGGGAGAAGGAGAAGCCGATCACCCCCGGCGACATGGACACCACCGTCCTCGCCGAGCAGTACCGGCGCGTCTCCACCGAGTACAAGCTGGCCGAACTGAACCGCGAGGCCGAGTCCCGCATCACCAAGCTGCAAGACGCCTCCAGCCCCGTGCAGAAGGACGCGCAGAAGCAGGTCCTGGCCACCGTGTTCGCCGGCCTGTTCGGGTTCGTGCTGGTGGCGGCGGTGTCCGTCGGCCTGGAGGTGCGGACGCGGAAGGTGAGTTCGCTCGCCGAGCTGCGGGCCACGGCCCCGGCCCCGGTGGTCGGCGTGGTGCCGCACGCGCCGGACGCCGCCACCGCCCGCGACCCGATCAAGCGGGCCGAGGTGAACGAGTCCATCGACAAGCTGCGGGCGTATGTGTCCCAGACGTGGCTCGCCCGCGGGGCGACGACCATCGCCGTGACGAGTCCGCTCGGCGACGAGGGCAAGTCGTTCACCGCGTTCGGGCTGGCCAGCAGCCTGGCGCAAGCCGGCATGAAGACGCTGCTGGTGGACTTCGACCTGCGGAACCCGGCCCTGCACACTTACGCCGGCGTGCCGAACGACGTGGGCGTGTGCGAGCTGCTCCGCGGCGAGTCCGACTTCCGCAAGACGATCCAGGTGCTGCCCAACGGCCTGCACTTCCTGTGCGGCGGCAAGTGGTCGGACGACGCCCGCCAGGCGGCCGTCGGCGGGCGGCTGGAAGCGCTGCTCACGCGGCTGAAGGAGCCGTTCGACTGCGTGGTGCTGCACGCCGACGCCCTGCTGACGGTGGCCGAGAGCGTGGAAGTGGCCCGCCGCAGTGACGTGCTGCTGCTGTGCGCCCTGTACCGCACCACCCGCACGCCGCTGTTGAAGAAGGCGACCGACCGCGCGGCGGCGATGGAGATCCCGTACACCGGCGTGGTGTACGTCGGCGCGACCGCGAACGAGGCACTTTGTTAACTGGTGAACCGGCGGCGTCAGCCGCCTGGGTGTTCACCACCCGCGGGTTGACACCCGCGGTTCACCAGAACGAGGAACATTCACCATGCTTCGCCATCTGGCTTGGGTCGGCTGTCTGCTCGTCGTCATCACCGGGGCGGTGGTCCACGGGGCGGCCACGCACCGCTGGTCGGCCCTGTCGCCGAACCCGGCCCGCGCCGAACGGCTGCACGCCCACACCATCGCCGTGGCCGACTACACCGCCACCGACTACCCGAGCGAGCTGCCGGTGAACGAGCGGAGCCGGGTGACGTGCCGCCAGTACACCTCGCCGAGCGGGCGCACGCCCGTCACGGTGTCGATCACCAGCGGGCCGTCCGGGGCGGTGTCCACGCACACGCCGGACGTGTGCTACCCCGGCAGCGGGTACAAGATGATGAAGGCCCCGCGGAGCGAAACCGTCGAGTTGCCGAACGGCGGGAAGGCGACGTACCTGGTGGCCGAGTTCGAGAAGAAGACGGCCACCACCTTCGACCGCCACCGGGTGCGGTGGTCGTGGACGACCGACGGCAGTTGGGGCGTGCCCGACCGCCCGCGGTTCGCCTTCCTGGCCGCCCCGGAACTGTACAAGCTGTACGTCGTCACCGGCGTGCCGATGGACGACGCCGACAAGTCCGACGCCGACAACCCGGTGGTGAAGGCGTTCGTCGCCGCCACCTTCGCCCAGTACGCCGACCTGTTGTCCGGGAAGTGACCGACCTCCCCATTGCCCCGCCCGAGGTCGTTCCCAGAGGTTCTCCTTCGAAATGAATACCGCGACCCCCACCGGCCCGACCGCACGCACCGCCCGCGTGGCACCGAGGACCGCGTTGACACCCACCCCGCCCACCACCCTACCCGCCCCCCCACCCGTCGCCGTGCCGGTGCTGGGGGCCTACGCCCTGAAGCCGGTGTTGGATTACGCGCTGGCGGCGGTGCTGTTCGTGCTGCTGCTGCCGGTCATGCTGCTCACGTTCGTGGCCGTGAAGTTGACCAGCCGCGGGCCGGCCATTTACTCGCAGACGCGGGTGGGCCGCGGCGGGCTGGTGTTCGTCATCTACAAGTTCCGCTCGATGTACCACGAGTGCGAGAAGCACACGGGCATCCAGTGGAGCGTGAAGGGCGACATCCGCATCACCCCGCTCGGGAAGGTTCTGCGGGCGCTGCACCTGGACGAGCTGCCGCAGTTGTGGAACGTGCTGCGGGGCGACATGAGCCTTGTGGGGCCGCGGCCTGAACGCCCGGAGATCGTCGAGGACCTGCGGGTGTCGGTGTTCGGGTACGACATCCGGCACGCGGTGAAGCCGGGCATCACCGGCTTCGCCCAAGTCCACCTGCCGCCGGACAGCAGCATCCTCACCGTCAAGAACAAGCTCATCTACGACCGCTTCTACGTGGGCCGCATGAGCCTGCCGGCGGACCTGTATTGCTTGTTCTGCACCGGACTGAAGGTGCTCGGCCTGCGGCGAGTGTACCACCGCCCGCCGCGGAAACCGGCCGGCGAGTAGTCTCTGTTCCCCTCTCCCCGCTGGGGAGAGGGGGACCAGA
>JANNQE010001056.1:0-1876 GCA_031441625.1 Planctomycetia bacterium | reverse complement strand
TGGAGTTGTGCGCGACCGAAGGGCTGAAGGCGGCATCGGTGCACAAGACCCGCCTGCGCCTGGGTGAAGGGCTGGTGGGCCGGGTGGCCAAGACAGCTACGCACCCATGTCCACATCATCGTCCGACACGATAACCGCCAGCCCGACGCAGTTGCCGGCTTTTCGGGGTGTGCGTGCTTGGGGGTCGGCCACCAGCCGCGCGACCGGCTTGCCCCCGCGGGTGACGATCACCTCCTCGCCGGGGCGGAGGGCGTCGATCACCTCCGTCAGGTTGGAGCGGACTTCATCTTCGGTGAGCGTCGGCATGGTGATGGCCCTCCTGCGGCATTGTACTTACCGAATCCCGAACCCCGCCACGCCTTCGGCGTCGCGGTCGAACACGTCCTCACCGCTGATGTAATCCGCCATCCGCGTCCGCACGTCGGTCAGGAACGCCAGCACCTCGGCCGGTTCGCCTTCGGCCAGCAATTCCACTCGGCGATCCGGCAGGTTCCGCACCCACCCGGCCACCGCGTACCGCCGGGCAATGCCCGCCGCACTCGCCCGGAAGCCCACCCCCTGCACCTGTCCGGAGTAATACACCAGCTTGGTCATTCCGCGTCCTCCGGGGGTGTCATGCGCCGCCTCATCAGCTCCGGCTCGCCGTTCGAGCAGCAGATCGGGTACTCGCGGGCGGTCGTGTCCGGCGAGTGGGTGTTCGTGTCCGGCACCACCGGGTTCGACTACGCCACCATGACCATTTCGCCGGACGTGGCCGAGCAGGCCCGCCAGTGCTTCCGCAACATCGTGGCCGCACTGGCCGAGGCCGGGGCCACGCTCGCCGACGTGGTGCGGGTGCATTACATCCTGCCGGACGGGGCCGACTTCCCCGCCTGCTGGCCGGTGGTGCAAGAGTACATGGGCGAGGTGCGGCCGGCCGCCACCATGTTCGCCGCCGGCCTGAGCGACCCGCGGATGAAGATCGAGATCGAAGTGACCGCCCACAAGCCACATGCGGGGTGAGCGGTCGTACATTACACAGTCTTCGCCCCGGAGGACGTTTCTTGCCGCCTGCCAGTGTCGAACTGCTCACGCCCGATTTGCCCCGCGGCGACTTTCGCGTCGCCGTGTTCGACTTCGACGGCACCCTGTCGCTCCTCCGCGAGGGGTGGGCGCGGGTGATGGCCGACATGGGCGTCGAACTGCTCGACGACCCGTCGGCGTTCGCCGCCCTCGAACTCGAAATGCTCATGCTGAGCGGCCAGCCGTCCGTCTTCCAGATGGAGCGGTTGCGGACCATCGCCGCCGAGCACGGGAAGCCGTCGCCGACCTCGGCCGAGTTGCTCGCCGAGTTCAACCGCCGGCTGACCGCCCTGACGGAAGACCGCCTGACCAGCCTGACGAACGGCACCGACCCGCCCGAAGCGTGGGCCGTCGCCGGCACGCACGAACTGCTGACCGACTTGCGGGACCGCGGGCTGACGCTGGTGCTGGCGAGCGGCACGCCGATGGAAGCGGTCCGGGCCGAGAGCGAACTGCTCAAGCTGTCCGGCTTCTTCGGCGACCGCGTGTACGCCCCGGATGGCGCGTTCGGCGAGTTCAGCAAGCGGGCGGTGATCGAGGGACTCGGCGTGACCGGCCGCGAACTGATCGGGTTCGGCGACGGGTACGCGGAGACGGTGGAGGTGAAGCGGGCCGGCGGGGTGGCGGTCGGGCTGGCGACGGTGGAGGCCGGTCGCGGCGGGCTGAACCCGGTGAAGCGGCGGATGCTCCTCGACCTGGGGGCGGACGCGATCCTCCCGCACTACGACCCGGCCGGCGAGTTGGCCGCGTGGCTGTTCGATGCGGATTGAGCCGGGAGCGCGGGCGTCCCGCCCGCTGTTCCGAGTGCGGGCGG
>JANNQE010001055.1:0-2010 GCA_031441625.1 Planctomycetia bacterium | reverse complement strand
ACGCCACCGCCTCGGGCTTCGGGAACTCCTTCCAACTGCAGTACCGCTTGTCCACCCGCTCGGGGATGACGACCGGCCGGCCGGGGTCATAGGTGCCCGAGCTGATCTGCCGCTTGAGGGCCTGCTTGTACGTCCGCTTGTAGTGCCGCAGGCTCTCCGGGCCGACGGTGCGGATGCTGCTGTAGCGGTCCTTCACGCTGACGATGTTCTTCTTCCCGCGGGGTTCGATCCGCGGCAGGGCCAGTTCCTCGCCGAGGATCTCGGCCAACTCCTCCATCGTCAGTTCCACTTCCAGGATGTGCCCGCCGGGGCTGTCGCCGGCCTGCCCGTCGCCGTCCCCGTCTTGCGGGGCGGTGAGCGGCTGACCCGGCTTGCCGTCGCCCACGCCCACCCCGCCGGACCCCTTCTGCCCGAACCGGAACTGCGGCGGGTTGATGCTCGGCATGGGAATGGAAACGAGGTCGTTCCCCTTCTTGCCGATCATCTCCCCCCGCCCGATGTACTTGGACAGGTTGTTCTTCACCTTGCCGCGGACGATCTTGCGGAACCGCTGCAAGTCTTTGTCGATCTTTTGTCCCACGGCGGGCGGCCTCGGAAGGGTTGTGCGGGTGGCGGGGGTCGGTGAATTGTACCGCACATTCGCCCGCCGACGGGAGCGGAATGGTGCGCGGGCGTGCGCCGTCCCCCCGTGATTCGCCGGCGGGCCGGCGTATCCTACGCCGATGCGGATTCTCCTCGACCTGTTCTACCTGCTCGCCGGGGTGTTCGCCCTGCCCTGGCTCGTGTGGCGGGCGGCCCGCACCGGCCGCTACCGCCGACACCTCGCCGCCAAGCTGCTCGGCCACGCCGACGTACCCGACACGCCCGCCCGCACCGTCTGGTTCCACGGCGTGAGCGTGGGCGAGATTCACCTGCTCGTCACGCTGGTGGCCGCCTTCCGCAAACGTCACCCCGACTGGCGGGTGGTGGTCAGTAGCACCACCGACACCGGGCTGGCCGAAGCGCGGGTGAAGTTCCCCGACCTGAGTGTCATCGCGTACCCGTTCGACTTCAGTTGGGCGTGTGGTGAAGCACTGGACCGCGTGAAGCCGGCCATGGTGGTGCTGGCCGAGAGCGAGTTGTGGCCGAACTTCCTGGCCGCGGCGGGTGAGCGCCGCATTCCCGTGGTGGTGGCGAACGCCCGCATCAGCCCGCGGACGTTCGGTCGCATGATGCGGGTCAAGTCGCTGCTGAGTCGGCTGCTGTTCCGCCACGTGACGGCGTTCGCCGTGCAGACCGACGAGTACGCCGGGCGGTTGCGACGACTGGGTGTCAGTGAGTCGCGGGTGGTGGTGACGGGCAGCGTGAAGTACGACGGGGCGACGGGCGACCGCGACACGCCGAAGGGGCGGGAGTTGCGGCGGCTCTTGGGTTTGGTCCCCCTCTCCCCCAGGGGAGAGGGGGACTTTGATACTGGTCGCCGGATCGACCCACGCCCCGGAAGAGTCGATCCTGCTCGGCGTGTTCGCCAAGCTGCGGGGCACGTTCCCCCAACTGCGGCTCGTCCTCGTCCCGCGGCACCCGGATCGGTTTGCCGAGGTCGCCGAGTTGCTTCAACAGTCCGGCCTGCCGTTCGCCCGCCGCTCGCAGCTCACCGAACCGACCGACGCCCCGGTGATCCTGCTCGACACCGTCGGCGAACTCGGGGCCGCGTGGGGGCTGGCCGACCTGGGGTTCACCGGCGGCAGTCTCGACGGCAAACGCGGCGGGCAGAGCATGATCGAGCCGGCCGGGTACGGCGTGCCGGTCGTGTTCGGCCCGCACGTGTGGAACTTCCGTGACGCGGCGCGAATGCTGGTGGACGCGGGCGGGGCGGTGATGGTGAAGTCGGCCGGCGAGTTGGAAGGGGCTTTGGCGGCACTGATCGGCGACCCCGCCCGCCGTCACCAGATGGGCGAGGTCGCACAGCGACTCGTGAAGGAGCAACAAGGGGCGACCGAGCGGACGCTGGGGGTGATTGATAGTTTGTTC
>JANNQE010001054.1:0-3359 GCA_031441625.1 Planctomycetia bacterium | reverse complement strand
CGTTTTTCGACGGAAGTCTCTACGGGGCATGTGGTTAAGTCCAAAATATGCCCATGTTGTAAACCCTTTGCTACCAAGGACTTCTGCTATTGTGCAGCGACTCTATTGAGTTCGGAACTGCTTCTCTTCTGTCTTCTCTGTGCCTCTGTGCCTCTGTGGTTAGCACTGCTTTCATTCCGCACTCCGCGTTCCGCGTTCCGCATTGGGGAGCATCGGCACATCGAACCGCGGGTCGGCGAACGGCGGCAGCCCGCGGGTCTTGCGGATCTCGTTGTAAGTGCGGAGGCCCATCTTCGCGTCCAGCTCGTCGTCGAGGCGTCGCTGCTCGTGGTTCCGTGGTGAGCAGTCGGGGAACGTCACCTGCACGTCCGGGCCGTACCGCTCGGCCAAATCTCGCGTCAGCGACTGCCCGATCAGTTCGAGCTTCGGCTGAATGGTGCCCTCGCAGAACATCGCCCGTGCGCCGAACCAGATGCCCCCCCCGAGCCCGGTGTTCTCCACCAGCCCGGTGATCGGCGGGGGCACGCGGAACACGGCCAGGATTTCGTCGCGGGTCATCTTGGACGAGTTGAGGAAGTCCATCTCGGCCGGCGTCAGCGTCCACGGGGAGGCGGTCAGGCCCTGTTCGAGCACCATCGGCCGGTGCCAGTTCGTCCGCCCGCTGTACTTCTCGCCGAGCTTCTCCTCCAGGCGTTTCAAGGTTTGGTCGGTCAACGTCTGATCGGTGCGGAGCACAACACCCGGTCGCGGACCAGCGACGAACGTCTGATACCGCGACTTCAGCAACTCGGTGTTCGCGTCCACCGTCAGGGCGTTGGCTTGCAACGGCGATAGGCCGTAGTGCGGGTCGAGCGGGTTCGGGTACTTCAAGTGAATGATCTCGTCCGGCGTGAACGTTTGTGCCGGGGTGCCGGGAGACGACACCTCGTAGGCCCGCACGTACTCGCGGGCGTCGGGCACCACTCGCACCCACGGCGTCGGGATGACCCACAGTTCGGCCGGCGTGCCCGCTTCACTCTGCGCCACGTACCAGAAGCAATTCCCGGTGAGTTCGAGGTACACGACCGTCAGATACCACAACTCCCACGGCGTGAGCCACGGGTTCGGCCGACTCAACAGCCGGCAGAGCGGGTGCGTGTGCGGCAGCGGGGTTTGTTCGTGCTCGGCCTGACCGGTGTTGATGAACACGAACGGCTTCTGGGTCGCCACCTCTTGCGCGATGGCGTTGACGGCCGCGTACACCCACGACGAGTAGTTGCGGAGCTGCTCGGCCGGGTCGGACTTCCACCACCCGGCCGGCGGGTACGGCGGGCTGAACAGCGCGGCGGCGCGGTCGGGGGTCGCCGGGGCCGCCTTCGCGCGCCAGTGCGACAACCACGCCCCGAGGCGGGTGAGGACGGTCATGGCGGTATCTCGGTGAAAAGGGAAGGTTCGACAGAACGGAACACGGATGAAGAGGATGAAAACAGGGATGGAGAAGATCAGCACCGATCATTTCTTCTGCTGATCTTCGGCACCCCTGCTTTCATCCTCTTCGTCCGTGTCCCTCTTGAGCAGTTTGGCGTAATCCGCACCCGGCACCCGCTTGGCGTACCCGAGGGTGCGGAGCACGTACAGCACCTCGCTCCACGACGGGTAGCGGCGGCGGTAGCGGGTCTGGTAGGCGTGCATGGCCCGGATGAACTCGAGCACGTCGCCGGTCAGTTCACTCCCAGGGAACTCGTTCGACACCAGAATGGGCAGGTTCGGAGCGGTCATCCGTTCCCCTCCGGGGCACCTCACGTCGCCCCCGCGAGGGGTGGTTGTCTT
Organism: Planctomycetia bacterium; assembly: GCA_031441625.1. GTDB lineage: Bacteria > Planctomycetota > Planctomycetia > Gemmatales > Gemmataceae > JALHQU01. The sequence continues at coordinate 1,550 of JANNQE010001054.1, read as the reverse complement.
TTGTACACTATCGGATGTAAGGTGCGAACCGAGCGGTGTCAAGAAAACCCAGGTGGAATTGTGCAAAAATGTTCAGTAGTTCCCATGCTGGTGAGCCGCCTGGGTTGCATTCACCCAGGCGGCTCACGCCGCCGGTTCACCAGGATTCCCGCGTGCGCTGCCCCACCCCACCGGGCATGAATGAACGGGCGGTGAGCGGCGGGCGGAACTTTTTCGCCCCCGCGGAGTCAAATCGTTTGCACCACGGGGGCGGAATCGATACCTTCGCCGTTACCCTCCCTCCGCCGCCCCTCCCCGGCCGGCACCAAACACCCCCCCCACCCGACCCTCCCCCAACCATCGGTTCCGGAATCTGCTGCTATGTCCAACGCCAACGACGTGGAGTTGATCCAGAAGGTCCGTGACGCGCACGCCAAGCTCCGCAAAGAGATCGGCAAGGTGATCGTCGGCCAGGAGAAGGTCGTCGATCAACTGCTCATGGCCATCTTCTGCCGCAGTCACGCCCTGCTCATGGGCGTGCCGGGGCTGGCCAAGACGCTCATGGTGTCGACGCTCGCGCAAGCCCTGGAACTGAGCTTCAAGCGGATCCAGTTCACCCCGGACCTGATGCCGTCGGACATCACCGGCAGCGAGGTGATCCAGGACGACCCGGCCACCCGCCAGCGGATGTTCAAGTTCCTGCCCGGCCCCATCTTCGCCAACATCGTGCTGGCCGACGAGATCAACCGCACCCCGCCGAAGACGCAGGCGGCCTTGCTCGAAGCCATGCAGGAGCGGAAGGCCAGCATCGGCGGCATCGACCACCCGATGCGGAACCCGTTCTTCGTGCTGGCCACGCAGAACCCGATCGAACAGGAAGGCACCTACCCGCTGCCCGAGGCCCAACTCGACCGCTTCCTCTTCCTCATCAAAGTGGACTACCCGTCGTCGGACGAGGAAGAGCAGATCATGCGGATGGGCACGTCGGACGTGAAGGCGGACGTGCGGCCGGTGCTGAACGCCGAGGACATCATCCACCTGCAACAGGTGGTGCGGCGGGTGCCGGTGTCGGACAAGGTGTTCGACTTCGCCAAGCGGATCGCGCGGATGAGCCGGCCGAAGACGGACGAGGCGACCGCGTTCGTGAACAAGTGGGTGGTGTGGGGGGCCGGCCCGCGGGCGAGCATGAACATGATCCTGGCGGCGAAAGCGCACGCCGTGCTGCGGGGGGCGAACCACGTGTCCGGGGACGACGTGGTGGAGGTGGCCCTGCCCATCCTGCGGCACCGCCTGATGCTCAACTTCGCCGCCCAGAGCGAGGGCATCACGGTGGAAGAGGTGGTGCAGAAGCTGGTCCGCGGCGCCGCCACTGCCGTTGCGGCGTAAGCCCGGTTCAAAAAATCGGGACACGGACGACACGGAGAAAGCAGGGATGAAGAGGATCAGAACAAATCATTCTGTCGGATCCTCTTCATCCTGTCTTTCATCCTCTTGATCCGTGTTCCTCCTGTTCAACCCTCGCCACGAAGTCGCATGTCTACCTTGCTGAAACCGGACATCCTCGCCCGTGC
>JANNQE010001053.1:0-6662 GCA_031441625.1 Planctomycetia bacterium | reverse complement strand
CTTACGTCGCGCCGTTCGCCCGGAATTCACGCACACACAGACCGAGCTCATGTCCACCGCACCGACGCCGAACGACCCGAAGAAGCCGACCCCGCCGGCGGCCGGCGGCGCGCCCAAGCCGCCCACGGCAGGCGCGAAGCCGACACCCGGCACGCCCCCCGCGGCCGGCGCGAAGCCGCCCGCCCCCGGTGCCAAGCCGCCCGTCCCGGTGCCCCCCGCCTCCGGCGGCAAACCGCCGGTCCCCGGCGCGGCCAAGCCCGCCGCCCCCGGCGCGGTGAACAAAACGCCGGCCGGCGGCACCCCCGCCGTCCCGAAGCCCGGTGCCAGCGGCGGGGCCAAGCCGCCCACCTCCGGGTCGAAGCCGGTGGCGTCCGGGTCGGCCCCGCGGCCGCAGAGGACGAAGCACACGCACGTGGACAACACGTCCCGCCAGCTCGGGCAGAAGCTGGTGGACCTCGGCTACCTGGACGACGCCCAACTCGAAAGCATCTACGAGGAGATGCGGACGAGCGAGCTGAAGGTGGGCGAGATCGCCATCCAGCGGGGGCTGCTGAACGACGACCAGTTGTTGCAGGCGACGGCCGAAGTCCACGGCATGAGGGTGAGCACCCTGGAGGACGTGAAGCCGACCGCCGAGGCGATCAAGATCGTCCCGCAGAACATGGCCGAACTGTACAAGATGGTGCCGCTCACGTTCGAGGCGGACACCCTCACCGTGGCCATGTCCGACCCGAACAACCTGATGGCCATCGACGACATCAAGAACTTCCTGAGCGTGCGGAACGTGACGCCCGTGCTCGCGCCGGCGTCGGCCGTCGAGGCGCTCATGAAGAAGGCGTACGGCGGGCCGGGGGCCGAGGAGTCGCTCGGCAACCTGATCCAGCAGTTGGAGAAGGACGAGAGCATCGGCGCGAAGAGCATGCGCCGCGAGACGAGCATCGACCTGGACGACCTGCACGAGATGGCCAACTCCGCCCCCGTGCGGAAGCTGATCAACATGGTCATGCTCATGGCCATCCGCGACAAGGCGTCGGACATCCACTTCGAGCCGTTCGAAGAGGAATACAAGATGCGGTACAAGTGCGACGGGGTGCTGCTCGAGATGGTGCCCCCGCCGCGACACCTGGCGAACGCCATCGCCAGCCGCATCAAGGTGATGGCCAGCCTGGACATCGCCGAGCGGCGGATGCCCCAGGACGGCCGCATCGAACTGACCATCGGCGGCAACCGCGTCGACATGCGGGTGAGCGTGCTGCCCACCATGTTCGGCGAGAGCGTCGTCATCCGGGTGCTCGACAAGGGCAACGTCGGCCTGAACCTGGACAAGATCGGCATGCCGCCGGAGCTGCTGGCCGAGTTCCGACAGGTGATCAAGAAGCCGAACGGCATCGTGCTCGTGACCGGGCCGACCGGGTCGGGCAAGACGACCACCCTGTACTCGGCCCTGACCGAACTGAACGACATCGACACCAAGCTCATCACCACCGAAGACCCGGTCGAGTACGAGATCGACCTGACGTTCGCGTCCGCCCTGCGGGCCATCCTGCGGCAGGACCCGGACATCGTGCTGATCGGCGAGATCCGCGACCTGGAGACGGCCCAGATCGCCATCCAGGCCAGCCTGACCGGGCACCTGGTGTTCAGCACCCTGCACACGAACGACGCGCCCAGCTCCATCACCCGCCTCCGCGACATGGGCGTCGAGCCGTTCCTCATCACCGCCTGCCTGGAGGCCATCCAGGCGCAGCGGCTGGTGCGGAAGGTGTGCGTGGTGTGCCGCACCTGGTACGAGCCGACCCGCGACCAACTGATGGAGCTGAACTTGGCCCCGGACGAGAGCGCGAAGGGGAAGAAGTTCGCCTTCGGCGAGGGGTGCGACAAGTGCAACAGCCTGGGGTTCAAGGGCCGCACCGGGCTGTACGAGCTGGTGCTCATCAACGACGACCTCCGCGACATGATCGGCCGCGGGTCGAGCACCGACCACCTGCGGGAGTACTGCAAGACCCGCGGCATGAGGACGCTGCGGGAGGACGGCCTGCGGAAGCTGTTCGACGGGTGGACCACCCTGGAAGAGATCGTCCGCGAGACGGTGACGGACGACTGACCCGGCCCGAAGCCGCGGAGAGACGCCCCGGAGGGGCCGGCGGATGTAGCCCAGGGCGGAAGCCCTGGGTGGGGATGGACAGTAGGCAGTAAGCCCCGCCCCGGAGGGGCCGGCGGACACGAACGACGCCGGCCCCTCCGGGGCGGGCCGGATGGGTGAACATCACACCCAGGGCTTCCGCCCTGGGCTACGGACGACGGCCCCTTCGGGGCGTCCCCGCGATCAGAAATCGAGCCTTCCGCTTGGGAGTCGGAGATGCCTACGTACAAGTTCGAGGGGATGGACACCAACGGCACCGAGGTGAAGGACACCGTCGACGCGGCCAACGAGGAGGAGGCCCAGCAGAAGGTGAAGGCCATGGGGTACTTCGTCACCAAACTGACCGCCCTGGGCGCGAAGGGCGGGAAGAAGGGGAAGAAGAAGACGGCCAAGTCGCGGAAGAGTTTCACCATGGGCGGTGTATCTCAGAAGATGCTGACGATCTTCACCCGTCAGCTCAGCACCCTGCAAGACGCCGGCCTGCCGGTGTTGCGGAGCTTGCGGATCCTTGAAAAACAGATGAAGCCGTCCGTGCTGAAGAACGGGCTGATCGACGTGGTGGAGGACGTGGAGTCGGGCATGACCCTGTCCGAGTCGTTCGCGCGGCAGCCGAAATGTTTCGACCGGCTGTACGTGAACATGGTGAAGGCCGGCGAGGCCGGCGGTGCCCTGGAAGTCATCCTGAAGCGGCTGGCCGAGTTCAAGGAGAAGAGTGAGAGCCTGAAGAAGAAGATCATCGGGGCCATCGTCTACCCGGCCGTGGTCATCTGCGTGGCGGTGGGCATCCTGATCTTCATCATGGTGTTCATCATCCCGAAGTTCAAAAAGATCTTCGACGAGTTCAACCTGCAACTGCCGTGGATGACGAAGATCCTCATCCAGGCGTCGGACTGGATGGCGAAGTACTGGTACTGGATCCCCATCTTCCCCATCGCCTTCTGGCTGCTGCTCAAGCTCATCCGCCTGAGCAAGACGGGGAACTACGTGCTCGACTGGCTCACCCTGCTCATCCCCATCGTGGGCGGGCTGGTGAAGAAGACGATCATCGCCCGCACCATGCGGACGCTCGGCACCCTGATCGCCTCCGGGGTGCCCATCCTGGAGGCCCTCAGCATCGTCCGGGACACGTCCAACAACGCCGTCTTCGAGAAGATGTTCCAGCGCGTGCTAGAGTCCATCCGCGAGGGGGACAGCATCAACGAGCCGATGAAGAAGAGCCGGCTGATGGAAGACATGGTGTGCAACATGGTCGAGGTGGGCGAGGAGACCGGCGACCTGGACACCATGCTCTACAAGGTGTCCGACTTCTACGACGAGGAAGTGGACAACACGGTCAAGGCCCTCATCTCGCTCCTCGAACCGATCATGATCGTGTTCCTCGGCGGGGCCATTGGGTTCATCGTCATCGCCCTCTTCCTGCCGCTCATCAAGCTGCTCGAAGGGCTCTCGAAGTAATGCGGAATGCGGAACGGGGAGTGCGGAATGAAAACCGCCGCACCCCCACCCGCCACCCCGGCAGTCACCCGAGACACGGTTTCACTCCGCATTCCGAACTCCGCATTCCGCACTGAGGAACTGCCATGCTCCGCCGACGCCACTCACACGCCCCCGCCGGGGTCACCCTCATCGAGCTGCTGGTGGTGATCGCCATCATCGCCGTCCTCATGGGCCTCCTGCTGCCCGCCGTCCAGAAGGTGCGGATCGTCGGCAAGCGGGCGCAAGCGACCAACGAGATCAGCCAACTGACGAACGCCGCCACCGCGTTCAAGACCGACTGGGGGCAGACCCCGCCGACCACGTTCACCATCCCAATCAACAAGAACTCGAGCAGTCCGGACTTTCAACTGCTGGCAGTCAAATACCCGCGTTGGGCAGCGGGGATTGCGGAAGGCAACCCTACCGGCCTGCCGAACGCCGGCACCACCCTGGTCGGCAACCAGAGCATGGTGTACTTCCTCGGCGGACCGAACCTGACCGGGTGGGCGCACGACGCCCCCGTCGCCCCGACGGCCACTGCCACAGCCAAGACGGTGTACCTGGAAATCTCGATCAACAAGCTGAGCACCGCCCCTGGTGCCACCCCCGCCACCAGTTTCGGGTACGCGAACGCCAATCCGGTGTACATGGACCCCTTCGGCGTGCCCTATGCCTACTTCGGCAGCAACAAGATCGGCGGCAAGTACGTGAACGCGACCGTCGCCGGCACCGCCCCGGTGTTCGAGACGGGCAACAGCAAGCACCTGAACGAGAACGGCTGCCAGGTGGTCTCGGCCGGCGAGAACAAGCGGTTCGGGCCGGGCGGGACGTGGACACCGGGGGGCGGCATGTACGCCCCTAACACCGACGGCAACGACGACATGTGCAACTTCAACAACGGCGCGATGCTCGGCGTGAAACCCTAACCGCCGAACCCCGACCCGCACACACGGAGGCCCGCCGATGTTGACCCGCGACCGCCGGCGATCGGCGTTCACCCTGATCGAACTGCTGGTGGTGATCTCCATCATCGCCGTGCTGGTGGCGCTCACCGCCACCGCCGCGTTCGGCGTCCGCCGCAACATGCAGAAGACGAACGCCGAGACCACCCTGCAGAAGCTCGACACGAAGCTGCTCCAAAAACAGAAGGACATCCGCGACCGCATCCAAGACGACGTGAAGAAGGGGACTGCGGCGGCGGAGTACGACGCGGCCAAGTCCGTCACGGGTGGGAACCCGGAGGGGGCGAAGGCGGTCATGCTGTACGCCCGGCTGCGGCAGCAACTGCCCATGTCGTTCACCGAAGCGAAGACGCCGCTCACCATTGGTAGTGGGGCGACCCTCTACACCTACCCGGCGTCCCCGACGTTCACCGGGTTGCCGAACACCGCCGGCGCCACCCTGGAGCAGTCTGCCGCCTGCCTGTTCGCTGCCGTCGGCACGACCGGGATGGAAGGTCTCGAACAGCAGGTGGGCACCAGCCCGTTGGGTTACAAGGTGTTCACCGACGGGTTCGGCACACACATCGGGTTCATTCGAGTGGCCTATGACGGGGACGCGAACGAGTTGAACGTCGCCCCGCAGACGACCACCCCGGGCCGCGACCCGTACGACCCCGAAGGGCGGGCCGTCACCGCCCTCACTGCGCTCGCCGGGGCGCCGAACTACATTTGTGGGCCGACGTTGACCGACGCCGGCGCTTACACGACCGGCTACCGCGCGGCCGGCAACCGCAACCACACCATCGCACTCATCTCGGCCGGCATCAACCGCCAGTGGGTGGACGTTCCGGCCCCGCCGTCGAACGGCATCTTCACCGGCGACAACCTGCTCAGCTACCGCCTCCGCAAGGAAGGCGCCAAAGGGGATTGACCGATGCGCGCGTTCCGTGCCGACCTCCGGTCGCTCACGCCTTCTTTTGTAGCCGGCCTCTGTGAGGCCGGTCCGGGGTCACAGACCCCGGCGACGGCAAGGCGCCGGGCGTTCACCCTGGTCGAACTGCTGGTGGCCGTCGCCATCATGCTCGTGCTCATCGGGCTGGCCCTGCTGGTGGCCAACTCCGGCATCGTCGGCAACGCCCGCACGTCCAGCGGGAGCGACCGCATCGCCGGCTGGCTGATGCAGTCCCGCGAGAAGGCCAAGCGAGACGGCGCCCCCTGCGGTATCCGGTTCATCGTCGATCCGGCCACCGGCTTCTGCCGCGAGGCGCAGCTCATCGAGGTGCCCGAGCCGTACCAGATGCAGGCTTCCCCGGCTGGCCAACCCCAAGCCATGTTGCTGATCGAACAGCGACTAGGTGGGGCCACCCCCCCCGGCTTGAAACGCATCTTCGTTTACGCCCCAACCACCGCGATCACCGACCTCACGAATAGCGTGGTTGGTGGGGACACGCTGTCGATCCCTTCGACCGGAACCATTCACCGTGTGAACCGATTCCTCGCATCGAACTACACGCCCGCAGCCCCACTTGCCGGTTGGTCTTCCGTCGAGATTGAAGTCGTTGACTGGACGAAGATTCCTGACGTCGGCGCGGCAGCGGTGGCGGCTGGTCCGGCCCCGAACCCGCCCACGCCGACGTACTCCACCAGCACCTTCGGCTTCTTCCGCCAGGCCCGCCCGACGTTCGGCGAGCCGCCGTACCAGGTGCCCGACACCGTCTCCATCTTGGTGAACCCGACTCCCGGAAACAGCAGCGTGCCGACCGCCACCTCGCTCAGCGTGCTGCCCAACGTCGCTGGCTTCTACGACGTGGTGTTCGCGCCGACCGGCGAAGTGCAGAACACCGGCGGCCTCGGGCGAATCGTCCTGTGGACGGCCAACCCGGAAGCACTCGGCGGGAACACGCCGCTACTCGGCGGGCCGCGGAACGGCGGCGACGTGCGGACCACCTACGAGACCGCCGGTGAGATGCGGCTCATCGTGGTGTATACGAGGACGGGGGCCGTGGCCGTGCAGCCGGTCGCCCTGCCGCCCGGCCCCGGCCCGAACGCCGGCTTCGACCCGTACTCGACGACCAAAGACGGCATCGCCTCCGGGCTGTGAC
>JANNQE010001052.1:0-14125 GCA_031441625.1 Planctomycetia bacterium | reverse complement strand
GGGTGCTGTTGTCCCCGGGGTCTGGCCCCCCGGTGGTGGCTCCGGGGACACACCCCCCGGCTACAGGGGACGACCGATGCCCATTACCTGGACCGACGCCCGCGAGATCGGCGAGTTGCTGTTCGAGAAGAACGACACGCTCGACCCGCTGAGCGTGCGGTTCACCGACATGCACAAGTGGGTACTCGATCTGGACGATTTCGTGGGGAAGCCCGAGGAGAGCAACGAGAAGCGGCTCGAAGCGATTCAGATGGCGTGGTACGAGGAGTGGAAAGACGAGTACGGGAAGGAGTAGGAACGGTGAATTCCGGTGGCGTGTGTGTGGGCTTCAGGGTACCTTCTGGCCGCTCCGCCCACTCCGGTATCACCCATGAAGTCATTCGCCGTCACCACTCACATCCACGCCACCCCGGAGGCCGTCTGGGCCATCCTGACCGACGGGGCGGCGTGGACGACCTGGAACCCGACCATCGAAAAGGTGGACGGAAGTATCGTCCCGAACGGCAAACTGAAGGTGTTCACCAAGCTGAGTCCGGGGCAGGCGTTCCCGGTCAAGGTGAGCGAGTTCACCCCGCCGAGCCGCATGGTGTGGACGGGCGGGATGCCACTGGGCCTGTTCAAAGGCCAGCGGACCTACACACTCACCCCGAAAGACGGTGGCGTCGAGTTCGGCATGCGGGAAGAGTTCACCGGCCTGATGGCACCGATGATCACCAAGTCGATCCCCGACCTGCAACCGGCGTTCGACGCGTTCGCGGCGGCGCTGAAGGCGCGGGCGGAACGCCCGGCGTGAACGAAAGATCGCGTCGGGCCCCGAAGTGCCGACCGGCAGGCGGCACCTACTTTCTCACTTCGCCTTGCTTTTCTCCAGGTCCAGCACGGCCCCGGTGTTCGTCACCGCGATCTTGCCGTCCGCCGACACGACGAACATGCCGGACAACTCACCGGCCGACGCCACCTTCGTCAGCTTCGGCGGTTTCGCCCCGTCCACGTCGTACATGGTCAGCCCGCTCGCCTGCCCGCCGGCCGACACCAGCAGCTTCGTCCCGCCGGGGCTGAACCGCACGCAGTTCACCTCGCCGCCTGGGGTGGTCTCGCTCAGGTCGCCGTCCGCCGGCCCGACGAACAGCTTGGCCGCCTGCCCCTGCCCCGGCGACACGATGACCGCCGCGCGGTCGCTGCGGAAGGCCACGTCCACCGGCAGGCCGGTGAGCGGCACGGTCGCCGACCGCTTCCACGCCGGCCCGTCGATCACCAGCAGGTTGCCGGACGGCCGGGCCGCGTCCCCGCCCCGCTCGATGGCGACCAACTTCTTCCCGTCGGCCGACAGCGCGATCCCCCCGATGGCGGAGTCGGTGGTGATGTCCGCCTCCATCTTGCGGGCGGCGGTGTCCCACTTCATCAGCTTGCCGCGGTAGACCAGCTTGGGTGCCTTCCCCGACACCGTCACCGCGCTGATGTATACGGCCGATCCGTCCGGCGAAGCCTCCAGGCCGGACACGTAGAACGCCGAGTTGGACGACTGGATGACGTTCGTGGGGGGGATCCGGTCGCCCTCGGTCACGCTCCCGTCGGTCAGCTTGAGCAGGTCGTACTGCTGCACGTCGCCGACGGCGAACAGGTTGTCCTTCTCCGGCGACTTGGCGTCGGCCGCCTGTTGAACGGTGGCGGCGAACAGGCGGCCGGTCGTCTCGTCCGCGGTCACGCGGTTGATCGGGCTTTGCGTCTCGTAGGTGGCCTTCAACTTAAACTCGGGCACCGAGTACCGCCGCACCACGCCGCGGACGGGCCGGGCGGTCGCGTCCTTCACCCCGAAGGTGATGAACTCCTTCTTCAGCGGGAGGAACACGCCGGCCCAGAACGGCTGCACTTTGGCGTCGCCCAGCTTCACGAACTCGCCCGTGTTCCCGCCGCCGCCGACGCCGCCGCCTGGATCGCCGCCCGGCGCGATCACCCCTTCGCCGAGGCGGAAGGCGTCGAAGAAGCGGGCCGACTTGTCGGCGTACTCGCGGTCGCCTACCTTACTGTTCCAATCATGCCCGCGTGACACCTTCGCCGCGTACACCAAGTTGCCGCTGGCGGCGACTCGCAGGTGGGCCAGGTGGTCGCCGTGAACCTTCATCGTGTACCCGTCGGCGTTCAGGTTGCCCAGCTTCGCCTTCCCGTCTGGCCCGCTCTCCGGCCGCTTGTTCGTCAGGTGGTCGACCAGATCCTTGGGCGACTTGTTGGAAAACTGGTTCCGCCCCGGTCGCGGGCTGAAGTCCACCACCATCACCTCGTACAGCACGCCGTCGATGTCCGCCTTCCACTCGCGGCCCTTCGGTGCCTCGTCGAAGAAGAACGGCTTGTACTCGCCCGAACTGGTGGCCTGCCGCGGGATGAGGGCGGTGAACCCGGTCGTCTTGGCCATCGCCACCCACTCGGGTTCGTCGGCATACGGCTTGTGAGTCTTCGGGTCGAAGGTGATCTTCACGCTGTTCAGGAAGCGGTCCTGGCGGTCGTTCACCGTCGCCCCTTTCTGGTTGTGCATGCCGGTGACGAACACGGTGAAGACCCGGTACCCGACCCGCACGCTCACCCCGTGGGTGATGTTCTGGTTGAACTCCTTGACGTTCCACCTGGTAGCCGCCTTGCCGTCCACCTTCGTGTCCTCCCCCGGCCCTTGCAGGCTGTACCCGAACACGGGGCGGAGGACCGACTTCATCAGCACGTTCAGGTCCAGGTCCAGTTGGTCGGGGGCGAGGTCGTGGTAGTACACGTGGTACGCCACGTCGCCGTCGTCGGTCGTCCACTTCTTTCCGCTCAGGTGGCCGATGCGGTTGTCCAGTTCAACCACGTTCCGCTCGCCCTTCTTCGCCACCGGCGGCAGTTCCACGCTGAACCCGTCCTTGTTGTCCAGCGGCTTCCACGGCTGAGTGATCGGCTTGACCACGTTCGGGTCGGGCCGACCACCGGGGCCGCGGACCACCGGCACGTCGCCTTCGAGGAGCACGTTCACGCTGGCGAAGAAGTTGTCCCGCTTCTCCTCGGCCGTCGGCGTGTTCGGCTTCCACTGGTAGCGGAAGAGGAAGGCGTTCTTCGTGCCCACGCCCACCGCCAGGATGGCGTTGTCGTACCCGTCGGCGGTAGTGCCGGTGTACTCGACGCCGGGGTTGCCACTCACCAGCCGGCCGGCCGGGTCTTTCTTCAAGTCGGCTTCGGGCACGGTGAACGCCGCCGCCACGAACGCGCTGCTGGTGGCCGACGTGCCGACCGGCAGGGCCAGTTCCTTCACCGTCACCTTGATGGCGTTGTTCTGCTCGCCGGCGGTGTACGCGGTGCCGGTCACGTCTCGGGTGGCGAAGTTGAACGTGTCCGGGGCCTTGTTCACCCCGCCGGGCATGTCGCAGGTGAAGTCTTTCCCACGGTACTCGGCCCACCCCTGCGGGCGGACGACCGGCGGCTTCGGCGGGGGGAGCGGGTTCGGATCGACGACACCGCCACCGCCGGGGTTGAAGTCGCCGGGGTTCCGAGGTCGAATCGGGCCGCCACCGCCACCCAGCGGGTTGACGTTCGGTTGCGCCTGCGTGGTGGGTGAAGTGGTGGCCGCGGCAGTGCCCGACCCGTTGTTCATCACGATGACGGCGATGCCCCCAGCCACGCCCATCAGCATGACCGCGCCAATGCAGATGAACGCGATGAGCACACCGCCCCCGCCGCCCTTCTTGGCCTTCCCTTTCGAGTGATCGTCGTCGTCGTCATCATCGTCGTCCCGGTCGCGGTCCTTGAACCGCTTCTTCTTGGAGTCCGGTTCGTCGTCCTTCGGCTTCGATTTCGACGCGACCGGGGTGGCCGGCCTCGGGGCCGCGGGCGGGGCCGCCGGGAGTGCGGTGGCGACGACCGGCTTGGCCGCGGGTGCCGGGGCGGTGCTGGGGAGTGGGGTGGCCTTCTTCGGCCCCGCGGCCGGGAGTGGGGCGGCGGTGGCGACGGGCTTGGCGGGCACCGCTTTCGCAGTGGGAAGTGGGGCGGCTTTGGCGTGCGCCACGGGCGCGGGCACGTCCACATCCGTCCAGCACGTGCCGCACTTGATCTTCTTGCCGCGGTCGGCCTCGTCGGCCTGCACCGCGTCCCGACACCCCGGACACGTCAGCTTGATGGCCATCGCACGATCTCGAACGGTTGGGAGATGCCCGCCAGTCGAACCGAGATTCTACCCGATCCGGGCGAAAGGGGGTGGGCGAAGTGCGCGGCCGACGTGTTGTTACACAACCGGCGGAGAGTCGGGCCGCTCGCCGAACGTCGCAAGCACCTTGACCATGTCCGCCGGCAGGGGCATCGCCCAGTGCAGGTGTTCGCCGCTCGCCGGGTGTTCGAAGCCGAACTCAGTGGCGTGCAGGCACAGCCGCGGGGCGTTGCTCGGGTCGGGCGTCTCTTCGCCGTTCGGCTTGCGGTGGTACACCTTGTCGCCGCACACCGGGTGCCCGGCCTCGCTCAAGTGAATGCGGATCTGGTGCGTGCGGCCCGTTTCGAGCCGGCAACTGAGCAGTGTGAACCGAGGCAAGCGCTGTTCGATGGCAATGTGCGTGACCGCCTCTTTGCCGGTGTTCGCCAGCCTCGTGCTGCCCCGCCGCCCGTCGCCGCGGTCGCGGACGAGCATCGAGCGGATCGTCTGCGGCAGGAGATGTCCGGAGACGAGCGCGAGGTAGCGGCGGACGACGGTGTGCTTGCGGAACTGCATCCCGAGTTCCCGTTCGGCGAGCGGGGAGCGGGCGAAGCACATGAGGCCGGACGTCTCTTTGTCGAGCCGGTGGACGATCCGCAGCGGGGGAAGGGTGCGGGCCTGGCGGTTGAGTTTCTTCGCCACGGCCCACTGCGTCACGTCTTGCAGGGTGGGCACCAGTTGCCGCCGCTCCTCGCTCCACTCCAACTCGCTCGGGTGCCGCACGGTGTTCATGCCGGCCGGCTTCTCGACGACGACGACGTGGTCGTCCAGGTGGCGGATGACCAGCCCGTCCGGGGTGGCCGCCTTCGGGCGGTGGGCGGCGTGGTCGAGGAGGGTGACCAGTTCCCCCTCGGCGAGCCGCCGGGCGGAGTCGGTACACACCGAGTCGCCCACCTTCACACGGCGGCCTTCGATCACCTTCCGCACGTCCGCCCACGACGGCTCGGACTGGTACATGCGCGAACGCAGCACCTTGGCCAGGGTGTGCCCGGCTTCGGCACCGACGACGGTGAACGGCGGGAGTGTCATGGCTCAGGATTTCTTGACAAGACCGAGGACGAGTTGGACCACCACGGTGACGAGCAGCGACGCCATCGCCCCAGCAAAGATGTAAACGAACTGCCACTGCCGCCTGTCGGACTCCTCTTTGGCCTTCTTCAGTTCGTTCACCCTCTCCTCAATCACGACGAGTTGCAGTCGGAGTTTCTCAGCCTCTTCGGCACTCTTCGCGAGGTGGGCATTCTGCTGTTCGAGAACCGTCACTCGCTCTCGGAGTTGAACCAAGTCCAACCGTCCGATCTGGTCGTTCAAGATGTCCACGGCCTGTTGAAGCAATCCGGTCTTTTGTAACGCATCTGGTGCGAGTTCAGTGGGGGTGGGCATTCTGCTCCGCCGTGTCAAGTTCTCTGAGGTGGTCCGCGATTCGGGTGTTCACCTCCTCGAGTCGCCACTTCAGAATGTCTTCGAGAAGGCGGAGCATCATCACCTCGCGGCCGACCGGGTCGAACAGCTTTGACGCCGGGAATGCCGTCCGGTGAACTCTCTTGGTTTCCGCACCCTCGTTCGGTTCGGAATACGCCCGCTCAACCCCCAAAATCCCCGGTCGGTCGGTGAGAAGTCCCCAACTGAGTCGGCCGGTCGGAAGCACGATTCCGTGTTTCGATTTGGCCTCGGCCCGGAAGAACGCCGTGGCCGCTTCGACAGCGGGTCCGAGTTTCTCGTCCTGCGTGATCCGCTCGTCGATCTCGACTCGTATTTCCTGACTCGCGCTCATTGCTCCCCTCCGTTCGGGTTGCCCTCAGTATACCCCTTCCGCCCCGGCTTGAACCGCCGCTTCTGCGTGCTCCGCTGCGGCCGGTAGCCGGTCTTGGGCGGTTCGGCCCCGCGCTCGCCGGGTTGCTCGCCCTTGGCGGGGTTCGCCACCGTGTGGTAGTGGTCGCCGCCCTGGTTCGCCTTCTTCCGCCGCGCTTCGATCGCTTCTTTGGGAGGGTTCGCGGGGATCAGCCCGTCGCACCCGCCGATCAGGTCCGTCCGCTTCGCCTGATTCAGCGCCTCCCGCACCTCGAAGTAGTTCTCCGGCTTGAAGAACTGCATGAGCGCCCGCTGCATCTTGCGATCCGTCAGCCCTTTCGCCACCTGCACCGGCTTCTTGGTGAACGGGTCGAGGCCGGTGTAGTACATGCACGTGGCGATGTCGAACGGGGCGGGGATGAAGTCCTGCACCTGGTCCGGGCGGTAGCCGTTGCGTTTCAGGTACAGGGCCAGGTCGATCATCTCGTCGAGGGTGCTGCCGGGGTGGCTGGCGATGAAGTACGGCACCAACTGCTGCTTCGGCTTGCCCGCCCTCGCGCTCGCCTCCTTGTACTGCTCGGCGAACACGCCGAAGTTGTCGATGCTCGGCTTCTTCATCTTCTCCAACACCGTCGGGCTGGTGTGCTCCGGGGCCACTTTCAACCGCCCGCCGACGTGGTGCGCCGCCAGCTCGTCCACGTACTCCGGACTCAGTTGCGCCAGGTCCATGCGGATGCCGCTGCTGACGAGCACCTTCTTCACGCCCGGCGTGGCTCGGGCCTTCCGCATCAGTTCCAGCGTCGGCCCGTGGTCGGTGCCGAGCAGCTTGCAGATGCCGGGGTGGATGCAACTGAGCCGCTTGCACTTGGCCTCCACCTCCGGGCGGGAGCACCGCATCTGGTACATGTTCGCCGTCGCCCCGCCGATGTCCGAGATGATGCCCTTGAACTCCGGGTCGGCGGCCACCTTCGCCACCTCCTTCAAGATGGACTCCTGCGAACGGCTCTGAATGATCCGCCCCTGATGAGCCGTGATGGAGCAGAAGGTGCAGCCGCCGAAGCAGCCGCGCATCACCGTCACGCTGTCCTTGATCATCTGGTGGGCGGGGATCGGCTCGGTGTAGCTGGGGTGCGGGCGGCGGGTGTACGGCAGGTCGTAGTAGCGGTCCATCTCCGCTTGCGAGAGGGGGATGGCCGGGGGGGTCTGCACCACCGCCTGCCGGTCGTGGAACTGCACCAGCGTGACCGCGTTGAACGGGTTCGTGTGCGTGTGGATGACGCGGGTGGCTTCGGCGAAGGCCAGCTTGTCGGCTTTGACTTGTTCGAACGATGGCAGAAGTTCGTAGGGGAATCCGTGGAGAAACGCGGATCGGTCGGTTCCTCTCACCTCTCCCCGCAGGGGGGAGGTCGGTTGCGCAGCAACCGGGAGGGGGGATGCGCTGGAGTCAGGAGAAGCCCCCCCTCCCGCCGCTTCGCGGCGACCTCCCCCCTGCGTGGAGAGGTGTGGAGTGATTGCAGCGCCGATGCCGTGAACGGGTTCACCGGGCAACGCTTCATTCCGCACTCCGCACTCCGCACTCCGCAATTGGTCACTCTCCTTCGCCCCGAGTGCGTAGGCCACGCTCCGCAAGTCGCGGCAGTCCTTCACCGTCTTCCCGTCCCGCAGTCGCGTCGCGACCTCGACGATGTTCTGCTCGCCCATGCCGTACACCACGAGGTCGGCCTTGCTGTCCAGTAGGATGCTCCGCTTCACCGTGTCCGACCAGTAGTCGTAGTGGGCCAGCCGTCGCAGGCTGGCTTCCACTCCGCCGGCGATGACCGGCACGCCGGGGAACGCCTCGCGGCAGCGTTGGGAGTAGACCAGAGTGGCACGGTCGGGCCGCAACCCGATCCGCCCGCCGGGGCTGTAGGCGTCGTCGTTCCGCACCTTCTTGTTCGCGGTGTAGTGGTTGATGAGCGAGTCCATGTTGCCGGCACTCACCGCGAAGAACAGCCGGGGGCGGCCGAACTGCCGCCACGGGTCGGCCGTCTTCCAGTCCGGCTGCGAAAGGATGGCCACACGGAACCCTGCCTGCTCCAGTGCCCGGTGCAGAATGGCCATGGCAAAACTAGGGTGGTCGATGTAGGCGTCGCCGGTGACGAACACCACGTCCACGGCGTCCCATCCTCGCTCACGCACCTCCTGAATCGTGGTCGGCGCGAACGGGGCGGCGTATCGCTCGGACCACACCGGCAAAGACAATCGGTCGGGTTTCATCGCACATACCGAGTGGGGGACGACTCATTGTAGCGTGCGGGGGCTTGCCGGCCGATTCTGAGTGTTCGACAGAATTCCGGACGGTTCCAGACCCCACGGAACCTTCTCCTGCATCCGCCCGACAAAGGGTGTAAGATCAGACTACGCACGCAGTTCAACCCGGCGGAGGGACGACGATGACGCGACAACGGTGGGCGGTGGCGGTACTGGCGGCGGCGCTGGCGGGGGCGGTCGTGTCGGCGGCGGAGCCGGTGAAGGACACCCGCGCGGCCGAGTACACCCGCACCAAGAAGCTGAAGGGCAAGGTGACGGTCGAAGCGAAGAACGCGCCCCTGAAGGAAATCCTCCTCGACATCTCGGACCAACTCCAGGACCAGAAGCTGGGGATCATTTCGTCGGAGTACGAGATCGGGGTGTCGGGCAACACCCGCACCAGCCTGAGCGTGAAGGACGTGCCTGCCGACGAGGCGCTGGACAAGCTGTTCGGCTCGCTCGAACTCGGGTACGTCATCCTGTCGAAAGATGGCAACGCCCACGACGGGTACGTTCGCATCGTGAAGGGGAAGGCCCGCGGGTACGAGCCGGGGACCGAACCGAAGGACGCCCCCAAGCCGGTGGACCCGAAGAAACCCGACCCCAAGCCGGAAGTGAAACCCGACCCCAAGCCGGTCGATCCGAAGCCGGCGGAGCCGGTGGACGAGGACGAGAAGGCGGCGGTGGCCAAACTGGACGCGGCCAAGAAGCTGATCGCCGACCAGAAAGGCGACGACGCCAAGAAGCTGCTGCGGTACGTCACCAAGTTCTACCCGAAGTCGAAAGCGGCGGAGGAGGCGAAAAAGCTGTTGGACGACATGAAGTGATCCGCCATGATGGACGGTGTGAACGACCCGCTCGACCCGTTTCGCGTGTTCGCCCCTGATCGCCCGTGGGTGCCCCCGGAGTTCGCCACTCCGGAAGGCATCGTCGGCGTCGGCGGCGAACTCGATTGTGACACCCTGCTGAAGGCGTACACCGCCGGCGTGTTCCCGTGGTTCAACCCCGGCGACCCGGTGATCTGGTGGTCGCCCGACCCGCGGGGCATCATCCCCCTCGACACCTTCCACGTCCCGCGGCGGTTGGCCGCGACCATTCGCCAGAACAAGTTCCGCGTGACCGTGAACGCCCGGTTCGCCGACGTGATGCGGGCGTGTTCCGAGAACCGCGACGACGGCACGTGGGTGACGGACGAGATGGTGGAGGCGTACACCGACCTGCACCGGCGAGGGCACGCGCACAGCGTGGAGGCGTGGGACGGCGACGAACTGGCCGGCGGGGTGTACGGGGTGAGTGTCGGCGGGCTGTTCGCCGGCGAGAGCATGTTCCACCGCGTGCGGGATGCGTCGAAGGTGGCGCTGGTGGCCCTGCTCACGCGGCTGCGGGATCGCGGGTTCGTGCTGTTCGACACTCAAATCGTGAACGCCCACACCTCCCAGTTCGGCGCGACCGACATTTCACGTGACGAGTATTTGAAGCGGCTGGAGGAGGCGGTGAGCGTGCGCGTGCGGTTCACATGACGGAACCGGGAACGCCGTGACCGGGTGAGCGTGTGCCGCACATCCGGTCACGGCGATCCCGGTTCCACTTAATAGTCGGCCGGCAGCACCCCGCCGTCGTTCCGCACGCTCAGCATCCACTGCACGGCCGGGCTGGCGGTGTTCTTGATCGACCGCACGTGCCCGTCGCAGAAGACGAAGTTGACGTGCCCGCCGTCGTGCCGGCTGCCGAACTTCCACCCGCTCTCGTTCGGGTGCCGGGCCATCGGGTAGTACAGCCCCATCGGGCGGGTGCTGCCGTGGTAGAACTGGCCGTTGTAGACGGAGTTGTCGTAGTACGGGAAGGCCTGGAACGACCCGCCGTTCAGCCCCAGGGCGGAGTACACGCCCCGCCCCTCCGTGCCGGTTTGCACGTGCTTCTCGCCGGCCAGCACGGTGTTGCTGGTGCCGTCGGTGATGCCCAGCAGGCTAACCCCGCGAGCGTCCACCGCACCGTTGCCGGCCGGCCCGCCCATGACCGTTTGCGATGGGGATGGGGACGGGTCGTACGTGCCGACGTTGTGGGCCGGCGGGATGCCGTCGATGTCTCCGCCGATGAGTGCCCACACTTCCCGCTTGTTCCCGTCCGGGTCGTTCCCGAACCGCTGGGCGCACAGGGCGGCGAAGGCCGTGTCGTCGGATCGGCCGAACCGCCCGCTGTCGCCCAGGCAGACGGCGTAGTCGCCGGTCGCCCCCCGCACGTTGCTGAACCGGGTGCCCCCGCCCCCGCCATTGAGCACCCACTCGGCCGAGTCCATCAGGTCGCCGTCTTCGGACACGACGGCCCCCGAGCGGCTGCCTCGGAAGGTCGGGCACTGGTAAATCTTCACCGGCATGGCCGCCGGGCCGGAGTTCATCGCGTAGGCGTCGTTCGTGTCGAACCGCAGGTACAGGTTGTTCTGCTCGATCATCGGCAGGATGGTGACGGCCCAACTGGTGCCCACGCTGTTCGCCCGCACCGGCGGCAAATAGCCGCTCCCGCTCTCGTAGTTAAGGAAGGCCAGGCCGATCTGCTTCAGGTTGTTCTGGCAGCTCATGCGAGACGCCGCCTCTCGCGCCTTCTGCACGGCCGGCAGCAGCAGGCCGATGAGCGTGGCGATGATGGCGATCACCACCAGCAGTTCGATCAGGGTGAACGCACCCCGCTGAGACCTTCTCATCGCCCACCCCCCGGTTTGAACTCGGTTCGGTTGAACCCGGAATACGGCACCGTGAATCGGATCGGCTCGCCCGTTCCGCCGACGGCGGCGGCGGGCAGTGTGAGGATGCCACCCCCGCCGGAGCCGGCCGGCGGCGGGTCGAAGTACAGCGTCTGGCGGGCGACCCCGCCGACGCCCAGCGGGAGCGGCTTGGTCGGCGGCTCGCCCGGCACCGTCCCGTCGAACTTGTGAATCGAGATGTCGGCGTCGTCGGCGGTGCGGAACGCGGGCGGGAAGGCGTCCGTCCAGCCGGCGAACGACACCGGCTTCGGACACCCCTCGTTCGACACCTCGACTACCACTTGAAGCACCTCGGCCGACTTCTTCACCACCGCCTTCTTCCCCTTCACCGCGGGTGTGGTCACGTCCACCGTCCCCCTCTGCACGCCCACCACCGCCACCCGCACCCCGTCCTTGAACCACACCGCCTTCGTCGCATCAATCGGCTTCCGCCCGTCCGTCTGTTCGCCGTTCGCCCCGACCGCGACTGCTTCGTCGGCGTTGTACCCGCGGGCCGGCCACCACCCCTCGCCGAAAATCCAGGGCAGTGCCAGACACAACAGTAGCGACCCGCCGGACACCCCGAGCGCGATCCACGCGAACAGCCTCCGCCGGTCGGCGGCCAGGAAGCTCCACCCGGAGATGCCGACGGCGACCACCGCCAGCCCGAGCCACACCAGCCGGCCGAAGTCGGGGATCATCCACGCCACGACGCCGGCCAGAGCCACCGCCGCGGCGATCATCGCCGGCAGGCGGGCCGGGTCGGGCAAGTCGTCCGTGTCCACGTCGGCGGGAACGGGCTTGGCATCGGGCAGCGTTTCGGCGGCGGGCGGTTCGACGGGCACCGGGGCCGAACGTCGCGGCGCAGTGTCCTCGGCGAACACGGCGGTTGAAGTGCCGACCGCCCCGGCCGCCGCCGCGACCGGCTCTTCGGTCGGGATGACGGTGAACTCGGACCCGCACGACGGGCACTTGGCCGACGTGCCGATGTCCTCTTCGGGCAACCGGACCCGCCCGCGGGAGCAGTACGGGCAGACGGACACGACGAGCATAATCGCTCCGGCGACGCGGGCTGTAATGCATGGACTACCTGCATCGTAACGGCGTTGGTGCCTTTCCAGACGTGCCACGTGAGAAGAATTTACGAACGGCGGCGCGCTGCCGGGGATTCCGACACACTCCGTCGGCGGAGGGCGTGCCCGACGCCGGGCGACTGCCATCTGGCAGATGAGTGTCAGTGTCACCACTTCCCCTGGAACATGAATGGTTCTTGTCGGGTGGGTCGAGCGGGCATGACGGCGAGTGTTCCGAAATGTCGGTGAGGTCAACGCCCCCGACCGCCGAGACGACATCCCGGCGGCGTGTGAGGGGCGATCCGAGCGAATGCTCACTCGGCGGCGGGCGGTTCGGTGTCGTCGGCTGTGGTAGGCGCGGCCGGAGGCGCGGGCAGTGGCGGGAACAGCCGATCCCTGATGTGCTGGCGTATTTCATCCGCGAACGCAGCGAAGCTGGGGCAGACCTGTTCGGCGGTGGCGAGGGTGAGGTGTTCGGCCATCGCAGTCTTTTCGGCGAGGTTCGTGTGACGGGTGTTCGGGTGACACGCGGCAAGGACGGTTTTCGGGTTGTAGGTGCGGTTCGCTTGCGGCGCCGGGAGGGCTTCCGGTTGCGGTGGAATCGTGGGGCGTTGATTCAACCCGAACCCACGGCGAATGGCGGACGCATCCGACAGCAGCCAGGACTCGACGCACGGGTGAGCCACGCCGATCGCCATCGGGAAATCTGGCAGCCCGTGATCTCGGCCGCGTTCGAGATCGCCCCGCACGCCGGCAGGATTTCCTTCGCTGTCCATCACGAACACGCACCCCGCGGAACCGTTGATCTGTGCGGTTCGCTTGAACAACCACGCCTTCTGCCAGAGCGGTTTGCCACCTTGCAGGAACATTACCGGGGTCCGCTTCACCCGGATCGTCGGCGGGTCGTCGCACAGCCGGCGGGTGAGGACGGTGACGACGCCGGCGGTGGCCGTCACCGGCGCGTCGTCCATCTTGGCCACATCCGTCTTCCCTTCTCCGCA
This sequence comes from Planctomycetia bacterium, assembly GCA_031441625.1. GTDB lineage: Bacteria > Planctomycetota > Planctomycetia > Gemmatales > Gemmataceae > JALHQU01. The sequence continues at coordinate 1,033 of JANNQE010001052.1, read as the reverse complement.
GATTTCGATGACGACTTCGGTGGGCGAGGGGGAGGTCACTTGAGCAAGTCCTCCTCGTTGAGGTTGTACCACAGCTCGCCCAGGTAGAAGCCGTCTCCCATCCGCTCGCGGATGTGCGGGGCGTCCCGCAACGGGAACGCCTTCGCGCTGCCGTCGGGTTGCCGCCGCATGAGCGTCACTTCTTCGGGCTGAAACTCGCTCAGCAGGTACGGCGAGTGCGTGGTCATGATGATTTGAGGGGCGTTCTCCTCGCGCTCGACGAACTGCCGCAGCAGCTTCGCCACTTCGATCAGCCGCTTGGGGTGAATGCCGTTCTCGGGTTCTTCGATGAGGATCACGTTGGGCGGTTTTGGGGAGTACATGAGCGCAAGGAACCCGAGGAGCAGGACGGCCCCATCGGAAGCTTGCTGAAGGCGCACTTCCCCGTTATCTGAGACAAGCCAGACCTGTTTGGCCACTCCCCCGCCGCGCACGATCGCTGATCGTCGATCCGGGTACGTTCGAGTCCATCCGGAAGTATTCTCAAGGCGTATTCGTCGGAAGCGGGGAAAGTAGCGGTTGAGAGTACTCTGGACGGCCTGAAATCGCTCACCGTCATAGTCCTTAATGGCATCGAGCAGTGTCGGAAGTCCGAATCCATCCTCGTCAAAACTATGCTGAGGTGTCGGTAACAACGCCGATGCTAAACTCATGGCTCTCGGTCTTAAGCGAAAGATCTCGATCCACGGTGAGGTAGGCAACGTGTTGATGTTCGAGCCGAAATGGATAGGGAATGCAACTTCCTGCGAACCAAACGGAACTTCACAGGAGAATGTCCACCGCTGCGGATCGACTTGTCTGCCGGCGGAGTCTAGCCCGAGGAAAACGACCGATGAATCAACACGACTCCAAAGGAGTTCGTTCCCCGTCCATTCGCCAGGAAAAGCTTGCTGGAGGATCGAATTGCGATCTCCAACAAGATTCGTGTGGCCGAAGGGGGGTGCCGTTGCCCCGATCCCAGAGTTTACGCTGCAATTGCAGGTGTTTTGGTTTC
>JANNQE010001051.1:0-6778 GCA_031441625.1 Planctomycetia bacterium | reverse complement strand
GAAGAAGTGTTTCGGCGCTTCGGTTAACGGTGTTTCGGTAAGAAAAATCTTGAGTTTGCGCCGGTAAACGGCTGACTCGGGAGATTTAACGGCAGTTTTCAACCTAGAATCCGCAGTTGGAAAGAGGATGAGGGGCGCAAGTGGGGTCAGGTGACGGCTGCCTGGGGGCTCGGCGGGCGAAGCTCGATGCCGTCGAGACGATGCGGGACATGGCGATTGACGATAAAGCGTTCGCCTCGGGGATTCTGCCGCTGCTCGACGAGTTCATGCAGAGCAAGGGCATGAGCGAACGGGCGGCATGCCTGGTGGCCGTCACCCGCGTGCGGCACAAGTACCCGGAGTTGAAAGCGTGATCACTGGAACCGGGAACGCAGTGACCGGGTGAAGTTCAACCCACCCGGTCACTGCGTTCCCGGTTCCAACGGAACCCGAGCCGATGGATTACTACTTCACGTACCGCGGTGACATCCGGGCGGCGGTCGGCGTCGAGGCCTCCGTCCACTTCGTCACCACGCACCCGGAGGGGCTCGCCACCGCCCTGTACAAGTACGTGCCGGAAGACGACGAGGTGACGGAGCAGGCGTTGCCGTGCGGCGGGGTGGCGATTTGTGCCGACGCGGCCGGCGTGTACGTGGCGGGCACCGACCGGCGAGTTTACACCGCCGCCGGCAAGAAGGCCCCGAAGCCTCTCACCGAGGCGTTCGCCGCACCACTCGCCGCGATCGCGTCCGTTTCACAAGATCGGCTGGCGGTCGTGTCCGGTAAGCATCTTCACCTCGTGTCGAAGACCGACGGCAAGACGCTCCAGTCGCTCGACCTGCCCGAAACCGGCATGTGCGTCGGCACTGACAAGACCGGCGCGTGGGTGGCCGTCGGGTGCGACAAGGGGTTCGTCGCGGTGTTCGACGGGCAAGACAAGGCCGAATTCGAGCCGGCCGAGGCGGACAAGGTTCACGACAGTGCGGTCACGTCGATCCTGTTCGAGCCGGAAGAACTCCGCTTCTTCAGCACCGGCAACGACCACAAGCTGTTGAGCACCCACGCCCGCGGCAAACTGGAGCCGGAAGACAAAGGCAGGGCGAACAACCACACCGACGCCGTGACGGCGCTCCTGCACCTGCCCGCCGGCGACCGACTGATTTCGGGCAGCCGCGACAGTACGGTGAAGAACTGGCCGCGGGCCGGGGCGGTGAAGCCGGGCACACTCGCCGACAAGGTCGGCAAGGTGGTGGCGCTGGCAATCGTCACGCAGTACGACGACCCCCGCGTGGCCGTGCTGTGCGACGACAACACCATTCGCGTGCTGCCGATCAACGAGGAGGACGGCCGGTTCGACGAGGACGGGCTGGAGGACATCGACACCGCGCACGGGGCCGCCGCGTGGGTGGAGAACGAACTGGCCGACGAGTACGACAGCAAGCAGCGGGAGAAGGCGGTCAAACAACTGGCCGATTGGAACGACGCCGCCAGTCTGGAACGCATCGCCAAGCAACTGGCGGCCGACAAGGACCAAACAGTGCGGGTGTACGCGGCCAAGATGCTCGGCCAGAGTACGAACCCGCGGGCGGTCACGCTGCTCGAACCGTTCGTCGCGCACGCCGACGACAAGGTGCGGGTGGAGGCCTTCAAGGGGTTGCAAAACCGGCTGGGTGCGAGCGACTACCGGCCCATCGACGCCGGGCTAAAGACGGGCAAAGCCGACGTCGGCGTGCTAGCGGTGAAGTCACTCGAACCGCTCGCCAAGACCGACGACCAGGGCTTGGCCCGGCTGACAACGGCACTCGATGCCGCCGCGTGGGACGTGCGGAAGCAGGCGCTCGCCTCGCTGGAAGCGGTCTTTGAAGCCGACTCCCCGCGGGCTTCGCTCGTCGCCCTGACCAGCACTCACGGCGACTTGCGGGCGCTCGCCCTCACCCGCCTGTTCGAGCGGAAGATGCTCGACCGGCCGGAGGTGCTGTCGGCCGTGCGGCGGAAGCTCGAAGACGCCGACGCCGCCGTGCGGAAGGTGGCATTCCTACTGTCGGTGTCCGCCCGCCCGCAGTTCGCCGCATTCATCCGCAGCCGCGACGAAGACCTGCACCGGCAGCTCAACGAACTGGAAAAGAGCGACAAGAAGCAGCCCGCCGCGAGCGACAAGGCGAAGGACAAACTCGACGACGCCGACTACGACACGCTGTTGCAAGCGACCGCCGGGCGAGCACTGGACACCTGCCTGCGGGGGGCGAAGGGGCTGGCGGTGCTCGGCGACCCGCGGGCCTTCCCGCTGCTCCTGCAACTCAGCCGCGAGGAGCAGGAGTATGCCCGCGTGGAGGTGTGCCGGGCGCTGGCGGCGCTGGGCGACGACCGGGCGGTGAACCGCCTGCGGTCGCTGCTGCTCGACCCGCAGGCGAGCGTGCGGGACGCGGCGTACACCGCCGTGGCCAAACTTTACACTGACACCCCGCTGTCAGCGGCCGACGCGGGGCTGGCGGCGGGTCACGACGACGTGCGGCAGCGGGGCGTGCAAACTCTCCTCGACGCCACCAAGAAGGCCAAGCCGAAGAGTGAAGCCGACCCCGCCTGGGGGCTGTTCGTGCGGGCGCTGAACGACCCGACGGCGGCCGTCCGCCGCGAGGCGTTCAAGGCGGTGCTGAACCAGGGCATCGGCGGCGGGGGCGAACCCACCCTGCGGTTCGCGCTCAAGTCGATCCACGCGGACGTCCGCCGCGAAGTGTTGACCGAAGTGCAAGCGCAGGTCGGCGAGGCGTGGGCCACGCCGCTGCTGTACGAGTTCGTCAACGACGCAGACCCTGGCGTGCGGAAGGAGGCGTTCGAGTTCGCCCTCAAGAAGAACAAGGAACTGCTTCCGCTCGAAGCGGCGCTCAAGTCGCGCTACCCCGACGCGCGGTTACTCGCCATCGACGCGCTGCTGAAGAAGCACACGAAGGCGGCGCAGGCGGTCATCCTGACTGCACTCACCGATGGGACGCCGGAGGTGCGGCAGGCGGCGGTGGCGGCGCTGATCGAAGATGACGCGAAAGACGCCCTCACGAAAGCCCTCGCGGCCGAGCAGCCCGACGTGCGGGTGCGGGCGGCGGCGGCCCTCGCTCGCTTCGGCGACCCGGCGGCGTTGCCTGTGTTGAAGGAGTTGGCCTTCGCCTCAGAGCCGGACGACAAGCTGAAGGTGCCGGCGTGGAAGCAACTCGTGGAGGACGCGCTCGGCGGGCTGACCAGCCTCGGCGACACGTCGGTCTTCCCCGATTCGCTGAAGTTGCTCGACAGCCCGCACGCCGACATCCGCCGGCCGGCCGCCATCGCCCTGATCTACTGCACCCCGCCGGACGGCCTCGATGCTGTTCGCTCGGCGATGGGACATGCCGACCCGTCGGTGCGGGTGTACGCGGCCCAGGCGCTGGCCGTCCGCGGCGATGCCACCGTCCACCCGCTGCTCTTCACGCCCGAAGCGGAAAAGTTGCTGACGGGCGCCGGGCAACTGAACGCCGTCGTCGCCCTCGGCCCGCCGGGAACCGCCAAACTGTCCGCATTCCTCGACTCGACCGACGACGCCGTTCGCCAAAGGACGCTGCTCGTCCACCTGTTGCTCGAACTGGCGGGGGCCGACGGCCACCCGGATCTGCTGTTGCAGGCACTTTCGGCGAAGGCCCCCCGTACTCGACTGGCCGCGGTCCAGGGGTTGGAGGCGTTCCACGACCACACCGTGTTCCGCGAGTTCGTGACCAAGACGGCGAACGACCGCGGCGACGACACGGCGTGGAAGATCACCCCCGACGTGGTGGAGGAACTGGCGGCGGTGCTAGCGTTCGCCGATCCGTTGTTGCGGGCGCGGGCGAGCAACGTGATGGCCGCGTTCGCCGTGAAAGAGCAGGCCAAGTGGACCCAGGAGTGGGGAGTGTTCGCCAAGCGGTTCGCCAAAGAGGTGGCACTGGCCAAGGCCCAGATGAAGCCGGTGCCGTCGAAGCTATCGCAAGGGGAACTCCGGGAGTTGGCGTTCGGCGCGTATGTGGGGTTGGCCCGCGAGCAGGGCACGGCCAGCACCCCCGCGGTGGGCAAGGTGCGCCAGACCGCCCTCAGCCGCATCCTCGCCATCGCCCAGGCCGACACACAGTACGCCCGCGCCGCCCAGCCGGTGTTCAGCCAGGCGCTGAGTGACCCGAACCAGCCGGTGCGGGTGCAGGCCTTCGAGCACCTTCAAGCCATCGGCGTGAGCAAGGCGGTGCTCGGAGCGGAGGCGTTGGAAGCCGGGTACACCGACCTCGGCGTGAAGGGGTTGGAGTTGCTGACGGACGGCACCAGCAGCAAGGACGGCGAGGCGGTGTTGGAGCGAGTGTTGCTGACGCGGACGGATGACTTGGCCACCGAAGCCGCGAAGCTGCTCATCAAATCCCGCAAGACGGTGCCGGTGGCGAAGGTGGCGCTCGACGCGGTGTTTGAGCCGCTCCGGGTTCAGGCGGTCAACTGGCTGGCCGGTGAGTACGACGACTCGGCCGACGCCCAGAAGGCGCTCCGCGGGGCGGTGACTTCGCGGTATCGCAAGGTGCGGGAGGAGGCCGCGTTCGCCCTGGCGACGAAGAAAGACTCGGCGGCGTTCGACACGTTGGCAGCACTGCTGAAAGAGGCCACGGAAGCCGAGCGACAGGGGCGTATCGCGGGTGCGTTTCAACTGCTGGGTGACCCGCGGGCGGTGGAGGTGGCACTCGACCGCATCGAGACCGATCCGACCGGCACCGCCAGCGTGGACGGCCTGTTCGCGCTGGCCGGATCGTTCCGCGCCCCGTCCTCAGTGGACCGGCTGTTCGCCATGGCCGAGAAGGAAGCGTGGGTGCAGAAGGCGTACTCGGCGCTCTTCGTGGTGAGTGGCTTCGACCAGCCATTGCCGAACGCCGACGACGAAGCCGCCTTCACCAAAGCCGAAAAAGAGAGCAAGCCCCTCCGCCCGGATGTCGTGGCGCGAATGCTCGACCTGCAAATCCGCCGCGGCGAGGTGGGGGACGACCTCGACCTGATCTATTACGCTCGGGTCAGTCGCGGGAATGACGTTGAGCCGGCGGTGGCCACACTCGCGGCGAACCCGGACGAGGACGTGCGGAACGCGGCGGTGGAAGCCATCGGCTGGCGGGCGAAGAAGCGGGGCGGGCCGGTCGAGCCGCTGTTGAAGGCACTCAAGCACAAAGACCCGGACACGCAGTTCTACGCCGCCGAGGGGCTGGCGAAGGCGGGCCGCATCGACGGGTTGCAGGTGCTGCTCAGCAGCGTTGAATACCAGGAAAACGTGTTGTTACGACAGCGGGCGGTGCTGGCGCTCGGCGAACTGTCCGACCCGCGGGCGGTGGACGTGCTGCTGAAGCTGGCCCACGAGAGCGGGCACGCCCTTCAAGAAGCCGCGGCGGAAGCCATCGGCCACCTGCGGCGGTCGGCCAAGTCCGACGAGATCGGCCGCACGCTGGAGCGTCTGAGCAAGTCGCCCATGAGCGGGGTGATGCAGCGGGCGCTGGTCGGGCTGCGGTGGTTCGACTCGGCGAGCGGGTGGCAGATCATCCGGGCGAAGACGAAGGACGGCAGTTGGAAGACGCGGCAGATCGCGTGCGAACAGTTGGCTTTCGACACCGACCCGACGACGAAAGAACTGCTGCTGGAGGTGCTTCGCAAGGACACGGACAACGACGCCACCGGCGCGGCACTCGATTCGGCTCTCAAGCTGTTCGGTGCGGACTCGATGGAGCCGTACTACGCCGCACTCGTGAACCATCGCTTCGCCGACTACCAACTCGGCAAGCAGAAATTGAACCCCATCGAGAAAGTGACGGAGAAGGGCGACCCGCTGCGGCTGCTCGACCTCTTCCCCAAGTGTTCGCCCGAGATCCAACAGCGGCTCGAAGCCAGCCTGACCAGCCGCAAGGAAGTGCCGGCGAAAGAGGCCGCGGCGGCACTCACTCACGCCGACGACGCGACCGTGCGGCTGGCGGCCCGGCTGCTGGCGAAGGTGGCCAAGCCGACGCCGGACATGAAGAAGGCGGTGGGCGAGGCGGTCGGCCGGTGGTGGAAGGAGTGGCAGTCGCGGCGGGCGAAACTCGACCGCCGGCTGATCGCCCCGGCCGACTTGGACAAGGCCGGGCAGTGCCTGCGGGTGTTGTTCTGGACGGCCAAGCAACTCGGGGCGCTCGGTGACGAAGTGAACGAGGTGGTGACATCGCGGGCGAACGACCCGCTGGCGAAAGGGGTGCGACTCGACGCCCTCCGCACCCTCGGCGGGGTCGACAAGCCGACGGCTGGCACCATTGCGACCCTGGAAAAGCTGGCGTCCGACACCGACGCCGACGTCCGCACCCTGGCCGCCGCACTGCTCGCCAAGTTCGACCCGAAGAAGGCCGCGGCTCTGCTCGGCGGCATGTTGACCGACAAGCCGACGTTCGCGCGTGTGGTCGGCGGCGGGGTGAAGCCCGAAGGGGTGCTGAAGCCGGCCGCGGCGCAGCCGCACCAGCAGTCGGTGGCCCTGCAACCGCTTGTGGCGGCGAAGGACGTGCCCACACTCGGCGCGGTGGCGAAGGACAAGAAGGCGGCCGACCCGGCGCGGCTGGGGGCCATCGAGGGGCTGGGGTTCATGGCCGACGAAGGGGCCGAGCAGGTGCTGGTGGACATCGGCACGGCCGACGGCGATGACGAGGACGTGCGGAAGGCGGCGTGGCGTGCCTTGCGGCGGTCGAAGCGGCGGCGGACGAAGCAGACGATGCAGGCGAACGGCGCGACGTGAGTCCGCCGGTTTCGAATCACACCGGCGGAC
>JANNQE010001050.1:0-1989 GCA_031441625.1 Planctomycetia bacterium | reverse complement strand
CTGGCCGAGCGGTGCGTGGGGTGTCACGGGCCGAAGGCGAAGAAGGGCGGGCTGCGGCTCGACACCGCCGCGGGTGTACTGGCCGGCGGGGATAGCGGTGCGGTGGTGGTGCCCGGCAAGCCGGCGGACAGCCGATTGGTGACCGCGGTGAAGCACGCCGGCAAACTGAAGATGCCGGAGAAGAAGCTGCCCGACGCCGAGATCGCCGCCCTGGAGAAGTGGGTGCAACTCGGTACACCGTGGCCGCCCGCGGTGAAGTTGCTCCCGCCGGAGAAGGCCGCCGACCACTGGGCGTTCCGGCCCGTGAAACGGGCCGCAGTTCCAGGTTCCAGGTTCCAAGTTGCAAGTTCGAACCCGATTGATGCGTTCATCCAGGCTCGACTCGAAAAGGCAAAGCTCACACTCGCCCCAGAAGCGGACAGGCGGACGCTTCTCCGCCGCATCACGTTCGACCTGACCGGCCTGCCGCCGACGCCCACCGAGTTGGTGGCGTTCCTCAAGGACGACGCGAAGGATGCTTACGAGAGGGTGGTGGACCGGCTGCTGAAGAGTGACCGGTACGGCGAACGGTGGGGGCGGCACTGGCTGGACGTGGCCCGGTACGCCGACAACAAGGGGTACGTCTTCTTCGAGCAGAAGGAGTACCCGTGGGCGTGGACGTACCGCGACTACGTCATCAACGCTCTCAACCGCGACCTGCCGTTCGACCGCTTCGTGCTGGAGCAACTCGCCGCCGACCAGTTGAAATTGGACGACCCGAAGTCGCTCGCCGCCCTCGGCTTCCTCACCGTCGGCGGGCACTTTATGGGGAATGTCCACGACATCATCGACGACCGGATTGATGTGGTGACGCGGGGGTTCATGGGGCTGACGGTCTCGTGCGCCCGCTGCCACGACCACAAGTTCGACCCGATCCCGACGGCCGACTACTACTCGCTGTACGGCGTGTTCCGCAGTTGCACCGAACCGACCGTACCACCGCTACTGGGCAAGCCGGCCGACACGGAGGAGGCGAAGAAGCACGCGACCGAACTGGTGGCGAAGGAGAAGGCGCTGACCGATTTCGTGGTGGCCAAGCACACCGAACTGGTAACGCAGGCTCGCTCCCGGGCGGCCGAATACCTGCTCGCCGCTCACGCCGCCCGCAACGTGCCGCCGGCCGACGACTTCATGCTCATCGCCGACAAGGGCGACCTGAACCCGGCCATGACCACCCGCTGGCGGACGTTCCTCGAACGCACCCGCAAGGCGAGGGACACCACTTGGGCCGTCTGGCACCGCTTCGCCGACACTGAGGAAGCGGACTTCGCGAAGGTGAAGGTGCTCGACACCGACAACCCGCGGGTGCGTGCCGCGTTCGCCACCCCGCCGAAGACGATGAAGGAGGTGGCCGAGCGGTACGGCAAACTGCTCACCGAGGTGGAAGCCGAGTGGAAGAAGGTCGGTGGGAAGGCCCCGCTGACCGACCCGCACGCCGAATCGCTCCGGGCCACGTTCTACGGGCCGACCGCCCCGGCCGACGCACCTCTCGCACTCGACTGGGGGTTCCTCTCGCTCTTCCCCGACCGGGCCACGCAGGGCGAGTACCAGAAGCTCATCAAGGAGGTGGAGACATCGGCCACCAAAGGCCCGCCGCGGGCGATGGTGCTGCTCGACGCCGACCGCCCCCACGACCCGCGGGTGTTCCTCCGCGGCAACCCGAACCGGCTCGGCGAGGAGGTGCCCCGGCAGTTCCTAAGCGTAGTGGACCCGAACCGCAAGCCGTTCGCCACCGGCAGCGGGCGGCTAGAACTGGCGAAGGCGATTGCGAGCAAGGACAACCCGCTGACGGCGCGGGTGTTCGTCAACCGCGTCTGGATGCACCACTTCGGCAAGGGGATCGTGGGCACGCCCGGCGACTTCGGCGTCCGCGGCGACCCGCCGACGCACCCGGAGTTGCTCGACTGGCTGGCGGCGGAGTTCGTGGCCGACGAGTGGAGCGTGAAGAAG
>JANNQE010001049.1:0-1857 GCA_031441625.1 Planctomycetia bacterium | reverse complement strand
AAACAACACAACAGACACGGTTTTCGGGTTTGAATCCTCCCACATGATTATTTTTTTTATACTCTTTTCTTCTCTTTTCTCCCTTCGCCCTTGGGGGCCTGGCCCCGAGATCCGCTTTCCCACCCCACGCCCACGTCGATGTACTGCCCGCCGCGCGTCTGCCGGCAGTGGACGGCCAACACGTTCGCCCCCGGCTTCAGCGCCTTCTCGGCTTCCGGCGACAGCGGCACTTCTTCGTAATCGTTGATGTACCCCGGCAGCTCGCACGCCTTCACGCCGTTGAGGTACACCACCACATCTTCATCGTGATGCACGCGCAACACGGGCCGGCCGGGTATGGAGCTGCTGTGCTGGAAGGTGCGACGCAGCCAGATGTCGGCGGTCTTCCACTCGGTGCGGACAATTGCTCCAGGCGTCCCTTTGGTGCCGAAGCCGCCCGGGCCTTCTTGCCAGCCGGCGTCTTTGAAATCGGGCTGGAACCATGCCCCGTCCGGCTTCGTGAGCGTGTAACGCCAGACTTGGCCCTTGTGCTCCGAAGTCGCGGCCACTTCCGTGTATTGCGGCACGCGGCTCACGTCGCCGCGGTTCACGGCGCGGATGCGCTCGGCGTCCACCTTCAGCACCTTGCGGTCGTAGGTGAACAGGCCGTTGGCTTCCGTCTCCACGTCGGTGAGTTGCGTGTAGACGGCAGCGCTCAGGCCGGGGTTGTCCTTCAACTGCCAACACTTCGCCAGCAGTTGCTCGTACTTCCGCGTCAGGTCGGCCGAGTCACGGGTGCCACGATAGCCCCAGTGTTCCTTGCTCCACATATGGCCCACGGTGAGCAGGCCGAGGCCGCCGAACTCGCCCAGCACGGCCGCCCGCTTCGGCTCCGGCTTCGGCGATCCTGGCCCGGGGTAGATGTGCCAGTCGAACACGTCGCCCACGCCGCGATCCGCCCAGCCACTGGCGTTGTTCACCCAGCGCGTCGGGTCGTACCGCTTCGTCCAGTCGGTGATGCGGACGGTGTCGAACTGGCCCCAGCCCTCGTTGAACACCACCCACATGCCGATGCACGGGAACGGTTGCAGGGCGTCGAGCATCGCCTTCAGCTCGCGCTCGTAGATCGCGGCCGACTCGGGCGTGCGCTTCAGGTCGGGGTCTCTCTCGCCGATGTTGCGGTCGCCCGAGGGCATGTCCTGCCAGACGAGTAGGCCGAGCTTGTCGCACCAGTAGTACCAGCGGGCCGGCTCCACCTTCACATGCCTCCGCGTCATGTTGAAGCCGAGGCGCTTCGTCTCCTCGATGTCGAACTTCAGGGCCGCATCGGTCGGGGCGGTGTACAGGCCATCGGGCCAGAAGCCCTGATCGAGCGGGCCGACCTGGAAGTACGGCTTGCCGTTGAGCAGCAAGCGCGTCACGCCCGTGGCGTCCGGGCCGACGCCGACCGAGCGGTAGCCGAAGTAGCTGCGGACGCGGTCGATCTCGCCGTGCTGGTGAAAGAGGATGACTTGAAGATCGCTCAGGTGCGGGTCTTCCGGCGTCCACAAGTGCGGGTGCTTCAGCTTGAGGACCGCCCACTCGCCAGCCTTGGTCATCTTGCGCGCTTCGCCTGCGCCGTCCGGGCATTGGAACGAGATGGAGCAATTCTCGGTCGGTCCCCGGAGCGTCGCCAAGACGCGGACTTCGCCGGCGGTCGTGTCGGTGACGACCTTCAACGAAGCGATGCTCACCTTCGGCACCGGCTCCAGCCAGACGGTCTGCCAGATGCCGGTGATCGGCGTGTAGTAGATGCCGCCCGGCTTCCGCACCTGCTTGCCGCGCGGCTGTGGGCCGGCGTCGGTGGGGTCGGACACGCCGACGATCAACTCTTGCAGG
>JANNQE010001048.1:0-2045 GCA_031441625.1 Planctomycetia bacterium | reverse complement strand
GCCCGCTGCACCATGCCGAAAACTGTTAGTTGACCTGTCCGTCAAACCGACAGCACCTCACGGCCAGCATCTCGAACTCGTCCGGGGTGTGGCGGCGGAATGTTTCGGTGAAGGGGCACCGGTACTCCACCCCTTGACCTGCCCCCCAAAAACTGATCCAGCGGAAAGGGGAGTTTATGGCTAATCTCGCGGCGTCCCAGGAGGGGATGTCATGGCGAAGCGACGGACGGCGGCGCAGATTCAAGGCGTTTTGAAGGCGGTCGAGCGGGACCGGGCGAAGGGTCTAGCGGTGGCGGACAGTTGTCGGCGTCACGGGATCACGGAGCAGAGCTACTACCGGTGGCGGGGTCGGGTGACGAATGAGGCGGACGACGTCACGCGGCGTGTGCGCGAGTTGGCGTCGGAGGTGGAGCGGCTGAAGCAGTGCTTGGCCGAGGTGATGCTGGACAATCAGATGCTGCGCGAGGTCGCGAAAAAAAAGTGGTGACGGGCGGTCAGCAGCGGGCGGCGGCCGAGCACCTCCAGGAGGAGTACGAGGTGTCGGAGCGGCGGGCGGCGAAGGCGTTGGGTCGGAGTCGGTCGACGGTGCGGTATCGGCCGCGGGCGCGTTCGGACGAGGCGTCGTTGGTGACGGCGATTCGTCGCTTGGTGCGTCGGCACCCGCGATATGGGTATCGGCGGATTCGGGCGCAGCTGGTGGCGAAGGGGTGGCGGGTGAACGTCAAGCGGGTGCGTCGGCTGATGGTGACACTGGGGTGTCAGCCGCGGAAACGCCGGAAATCGAAGGGCAATCGGACGTTCCCCGGCACGGGCGCGAACGCCTGCACGACGCGTCCGGCCACGGGCCCGAACGACGTCTGGACGTGCGACTTCATTCACGACCGGACGATTTCGGGGGGTTCGCTCAAGTGGCTCAGCGTGGTGGACGAATACACGCGGGAGGTGCTGCTGCTGATGCCGGCCGCGTCGATGACGGCGGCGGACGTGCGACGGGCCTTCGGTCGATTGGTGGGGTGGCGCGGGAAACCGAAGGCGGTGCGATGTGACAACGGCGGCGAGTTCGTCGGCTCGGCCCTGGCCGCGTGGCTGCCGACGATCGGGGCGGAGTTGCGGGCGGTGGCCCCGGCGAGTCCGTGGCAGAACGGGTACGTGGAATCGTTCCACGGCAAGTTGCGGGACGAGTTTCTGAGCCTCAGCGTCTTCGCCGACGTGGCCGACGCGAAGGCCCAGGCGGCCTGGTTCAAGCGCGAGTACAACACGGTCCGGCCGCACAGTGGACTCGGCTACCGGACTCCCAAGGCGTACGCCGCGACGTGCGGCCAAGCGACGACCACAAACCCGGCGCCCGGCGGGAACCCGCCGGTCACCTTAGCCGCGGGCGAGGCCTGACTCTCATTTGAAGTGGACCAAGGATCGGGGAGCAGGACAAACGATGCAGTTCCCGAACCGTATCAAATGGCGGTCTGGTTCGCGACTGGCAATAACGATTGGTTGGCAGGTCGAAACAGATTGCTCGGTCCGAATGATCTGAGCCGAACCGGTTCTCGCTGGAATGCCGCGGTCGGGTTCACGTCGAGCAAACTCTGCCATTGGCCGTGGTGGTCGTTGAAGATGGGAACGGTCACGGCTCGTGGCTCGGCGAGGTAGTCATCCTGTGTCGTGGCGTAACACAGCCGACGGTCCTTGTTGTTCGCGAGTTCCTGGGCCAACCAAAGCATGTGCCGAGCACGATCCGGCCCTTTGGTCAGAAACACAACGCGAAAGACTGGCCGACTCCCCTGCCGGTTGAGCCGTTGCCAGTTTTGCAACACCCAATCCTGATACCGTTCATAGCCGAGAATCTTGGTGTGGATGCTCTGCTCGCGTTTCGAGTCGAGCGGCTCGGTGGCGTTGTCGATTTCGAAGAGCAGATTGAACGACTTGCCCGCTCGCTCGAACTGAAAGTGACAGTCGGGAATCTGCCGGTACTCCCCGACTGAAAGGACGAGTCGGCCGTCGCCGTGATATTGGACGAGGCGGGCCTGAGCCGCGTGAGCGGCGACGAG
>JANNQE010001047.1:0-1653 GCA_031441625.1 Planctomycetia bacterium | reverse complement strand
CGGCACGGTGCCGGTCGGATCTGGCCCGTCGCGTGCGGGGCGAGACGGCGACGAAGGGGGAGCGGCTGGCGGCGGAGCGGCCATCGTTGCGGGCGTTGCCGGAGGAGGTCTTCGAGGCGCGTCGCGTCGAGCTGGCCACGGCGAACTCGCTGTCGCTGGTGCGGTTCGACCGCAACGACTACTCGGTACCGACGGCATACGCCCACCAGCCGATCACCGCCGTCGGCGGCATCGATGTGGTGCGGCTGCTGTGCCGGGACGAGGTGGTGGCCACCCACCGCCGGCACTGGGGCCGCGAGCAGACCGTCTTCGACCCGGTGCACTACCTGGCCCTGTTGGAACGCAAGCCGGGGGCGTTCGACCACGCCCGCCCGCTCGCCGACTGGCCCCTGCCCGAGTGCTTCGCGGTGTTGCGGCGGCGGTTCGAGGCGGCCTGGGGGCGGCCGGGCTTGCGGCACTTCATCCGCGTGCTGCGGCTCCTCGAGCACGCCTCGCTGGCCGAGCTGGCCGCGGCCGTCGAGCGGTCGCTGGCGTTCGGGGTGACGACGGCCGACGGGGTGCGGGTGCTGCTCGAGCAGACCCGCGAGACGCCGGTGCCGCTGTTCGCCCTGGACGGCCGCCCGCACCTGGCCGGGGTGAGCGTGCCATCCCCGGACCTGAGTGCCTACCACGCCGTGCGGACGGGAGGTGGGGCGTGAAGAAGACCGAGACCAAGAGCACGGTGCTTCTGCAGCACCACCTGAAAGCCCTGCGGCTGCCCACCGTCGCCGTCGAGTGCGAGGCGATCGCCGCCCGGTGTGCCACGGACAACGTGGACCACCTGGGGTTCCTGCTGCAACTGTGCGAGCGGGAGCTGCTCGACCGCGAGCGGCGGGCGGCCGACCGGCGGCTGAAGGCGGCCAAGTTCCCGACGCTCAAGACGCTCGACGACTTCGACTTCGCCGCCCAGCCGTCGCTCAACAAGGTGCTCGTGGCCGAGCTGATGCGGGGGGAGTTCGTCGACCGCCGCGAGTCGGTCATCCTGGTGGGCAACCCGGGCACCGGGAAGACGCACCTGGCCACCGCCCTGGCCGCCCAGGCGTGTCGCCGCGGGAGGAAGGTGCGGTTCTACCGGGTGACCGAACTGGTGACGCAGTTGCTCGAGGCGCGGGAGGAGCGACTGCTCCTGCGGCTGAAGGGGCAACTGGCGCGGCTGGACCTGCTGGTGCTGGACGAGCTGGGGTACGTGCCGGCCAGCAAGACCGGGGCCGAGCTGCTGTTCGACGTGATCAGCACCGCCTACGAGCGGACGAGCGTGGTCATCACCACCAACCTGCCGTTCGAGCAGTGGACGGAGGTGCTCGGCAGCGAGCGGCTGGTGGGGGCGACGCTCGACCGCCTCACCCACCGGTGCCACATCCTGGAGGCGACCGGCGAGAGCTACCGCCTGCGGGACGCCAAGCGGCGGGCCGGGCGGGCCGTCCGGCGGGAACCCGCCGACTCCGACGACAGCTGAACTGGACCCTGAATCACCCTCCCCGCCCGGAACCGGGCGGATAAGTTGCCCTCCCCGCGCTGCACTTCTCAACCGGCGGGCGCTGCACATCTCGGCCGGCGTTTACACGATGATCGTTGCGAACATCGAACGGAGGGTTGCCATGAACCGCGTACTAC
>JANNQE010001046.1:0-1972 GCA_031441625.1 Planctomycetia bacterium | reverse complement strand
GGGCGGATGGGCGGTGGCAGTCACGAACGCCGGCCATGGCCGCCGGACTGACGGATCACGTGTGGTCCATCCGCGAGTGGATCACCTTCCCCGCTGTACAACGGCGATAGGACACCACCTGACCCATGAGCACCTACGACGAACGCCCCGAGTTCACCGAAGCCGAACTGAAGGCCGAGTTCGCCGCACTGTTCCCACATGGGTGGGGCGGGGCCGACGTGCTGGCCGAGATCGCCCCGCGCGGGTGGGCTGACTCGCCACTGGTGCGGGCGTGGCACCCGACCGCCGAGCAGGTGTACGAGGAGCAACTGCGGATGCACCGCGGCATGGAGAACTTCCCCGGCCGCAAACCCGACGCCCCGCCCCTGCCGCCCCCGCAGACGCTCGACGAGGTGCGGGCCGACTTCGGCGACGAGCCGCCGGTGGTGGAAGCCGAGCGGGAGTGCCAGGAGGTCGTGGGGTTGTGCCTGTGGGATCTCTTCTCGGACAACCACGAGGTGCTCGCCGACGACGGCCGCTGGCTGCACCTCGGTTCCGCCCGCGGGAGCGGCGGGTTCCTCGCCGACATCCTCAACGCTTCGGGCGGCCCGCCCCCGCCGCCCAAGCCGGAATTGCCGCCGGAGCTGGAGGCGATGATGTTCCCAAAGTCGGACAATCCGACGGTGCAGGCGGCGCTCGACGAGATGCGGAAGGAGATGATCGGCGACGGCGGGTACACGTACCTCGACTTCTACATGGGCACGCACATCGTGTCCGGCCGCACCGACCTGACCCCCGTGTACGAGATGATCTTCCGCCGGTTGAAAGCCCGCGGGCACGACTGGAAGTACAGCTTCCCGCGGCTCGGGCTGGTCGACTTCCGCCCGTTGAAAAAGCGGATGGACGAGCAGGCGCGACAGGAGCGAGGCGAGTCGGAGTTCGAGAACTACGACCCAGAGGCGGCGATGGCGGAGGAGGAGGCCGACCGGGAGAAGGACGAGGAGCTGGCACGGATGCAGGAGTCGCTGGACGAGGGCTACCGCGAGAGTGTGGCGGCGGCGCTGAACGAACCGCCGCCGGCGACGGTGCGGGCGTACCAGGCGGTGTACGGTGAATTCCTCGACGGCTGGCCGCCGGAACTTTAGGGTGGCCGGCTCTCGCCGAGAGCCGGCCGGTCGGATGTCGCTCTCGGCGAGAGCGACCCACCCTACCCGAAGGTCGGCATTCCCCGCGGCGGGTGGTACTCGGTGTGGAACACGCCCCGCACGCTCGGCCCCTCGCAACTGTGCGCCACCGTGCGTGCGGCGTCGGGGTCGGCGAGGCTCCACTGGAGCGCCGCCGTGTCGTCGCCGGGGTAGTTCGGGTCGTAGATGTGGACGGTTAACTCGTCGCCGTACAGTTCATAGCCGTATGCCAGCACCTGATGGTTCAGCCCGAGCTTGCGGACGCTCCACCCGGACTGCTTCACCACCCCCAGCGGCACCAGCCGCCCGGCGTCCAGTTGCCCGCGGATCGTCTGCCACTCGGTTTCGATCATCAGGCTGCTCACCCCACGACGGGTGCGCACACCGGCGACGAACCGCGACGCGCTCGGCCGCCGCTGCCAGTCGAGGTACTTCAGCCACGCGAACGGCATCCCCCAACTGGTGAACAGGCGGCGGCAGAAGTGGCGGAAGAGGGGTTCGGTCGGCTCGCTCGGCAGGGTGCGGACGCCGGCGTGGAACAGGTCGATGGCGGTGAAGATCATGCCCCCGCACAGCCCGCGGCTGGCGTCCGCCACTCCCACCGGGCCGAACGGCGTGTCGAACAGGAAGAACGGGCGGTCGGCGGGGAACGAGTTGGCGAACGGGAAGCCGTTCACACTCGGGCGGAAGTCGGGCACGCGGACAGAGGACATCGGAGGATTCCTGGAACCGCCGGGGCGCGCCGGGCCGGGGGGTAACGGGCGCCAACCCGCCCGCGCACCCCCGCGGGTGCACATAAAAATAAACCC
>JANNQE010001045.1:0-11131 GCA_031441625.1 Planctomycetia bacterium | reverse complement strand
CATTCCTAGATGCGGTACTCGATGGTGCCCAGGTAGTGCAGCCAGTACAACGCGCAGTTGATCGACCGCGGGTGTTCGATCTCCTCGTCCGTAATGAACACGAATACGAGTTACGCAGTTGGCCCCAGCGAGCCAGTTCTGACCGGAATCTGGATGCGTCGGGGCAATGTGGGTAAGGATCTCACTTACCCAAACTCCCAGAAAACGGCCAACTGCGTAACTCGTAACGAAGACATTCACCCCGCTCAATCCCGCGGACGCCGTACGCCGGGCCAACTCCTCCGCCCACTGATCGCTGTACGAGTAGCCTTTCACAAGCTCCTGGATCGTGTCCGCCTCCCCCCACCCGTACTCGATGAAATCGTGGTCATACCACTTCACCCCTTGGTCCCGTGCGAAGGCGGATAGTGGAGTGTGTTCGCGGTCAGGATCGTTCTCATCCCACACTTCAGCAAAGTAGTTCTCGACGACGGCGAGAGGGAACTGGCCAACCCAGAAGTGGCACGTTTCTTTTTCCCTCATCCCCAACCCCTCCTAACTTTTGCCGACCATTGCCACCGGCCCGAGCTTCCGCGTCACCTGTCGTCGCAGGTCATCGATGCGGTGCCGCACGCGACCCCGCACCACCAGGGCCAACTGGTGGGCCGCGGTTCGCAGCTTGTCCTGCCACAGCTTCTTGTACCGCGGGCCGTCGAACGTGTGCGCCAGACCCTCCTCGCTCAACCGTTCCACCAGCACGGGGTCGTGCAGCTTCGGGCGGAAGCGGTCCCGCCACGCGCTGTCGTCGCGGTCCTTCTGTCGGAAGGTGTGCCACACGCTCATCGGCTCGCCCCCGCCGGGTAGGTTGACGCCGGGCAGTTGCTTCGCCTCCAGCCGCTCGGTGATCTCGGTGTACACCTGCTGCACCACCTGCGACATGGCGGCGTCCACCTTCTTCTGCATGAGGGTGGCGTCGAGGGCGAACTGGTGCAGCAGTTCGGGCGTCGTCTTGGCGGCCAGCGCTTCGTCTTGCACCAGCTTGTTGAACTCGCCTTCGAGCGCTTTCCGCGCCACCCGCCCGTACTCTTCCAGCTTCACGAACAGCGGCCCGCGGCTCCCGCCCTGGCTCACGCTCAGCTCGCCCAGCAGCGTGTACAGGGCGTTCTCCCACAGGCGGGCGTCGGTTTGTTCCTGCTCGTTCGCCGGCTTCTCGGCCTGCTCCAACGCCAGCCGCAGGTCCAGTTCCGCCACCTCCGCATCCCGCTTCGCCTGACTCAGGATCTGTCCGGCCACGCTCGGCCCGACGCGGTCTTTGATCAGCCGTTGCAGCAGCCCGACGCTGCCGTCGGCGAGCAACTCGTCGAACGCGGCGAGCATCTCCGGCGTGTCGGCCAACTGACCCCGCACCGCCTCGTCGTCCCCCTTCTGGGCCAGTTTCAACAGTGCCAACGCCGTGGTGCGGTCCGCCGTGCCGCCGTTGCCGCGGGCGCTCTCGTAGATGCCGTTGCACCCGAACACCACCTGCGAGAGCGGGATGTTGCTCTTCTTCATCAGGTCGATGACGACGTTGAACGTGTTGTCCTTGCCGGGGGCGGCGATCTTGGCGTGCCGCTCCGGGGCGTCCATCTTGTTCACCACCACCCACACGCGGCTCTTCAAATTGTCGCGGAAGCGGGTTTGCAACTCGGTGAAGATCTCGCTCACCTCGGCGCTGTCCATCGAGTCGGCCCGCAGGAAGACGAGCGCGCCGTCGAGCTGGTGGACGAACTCTTTGGTCAGCAGGTCATCGACACTGCGACCCGAGCCGAGGCCGGGTAAATCGACCAGTTCCAACTCGGGGTCGATGCGGTCGGTGTCGAACGTGACGCGGGACTCGCTCACCAGCAGGTACTGGCTCGCCCGCACGCTCTCCTCGTCGGCCGTCGGGTCGTGCTTGAGCAGACGCTCGCGGTCGGTGAACGCGACCGTCTCGACGTGCGGCGTCTCGCGGATGAGGCTCTTCGCCTTGCCGTCCTCGTAGCTCTGGAGGAACGCCCGCAGGTACGGGATGTCCTTCTTCCGCACCGGCCGCTGACTGGACGTGCGGCCGGCCGACGGGGTATGTCCCTTCAGTCGTTCGAGCAGTTGCGTTTCCGATTGCCCGTCGGGGTTGCTCAGGCGTGCCCACTCTGCCAGGGTGTTCCGCCGCTTGTAGTACCCGTCCACGCTGAAATACTCCAGCGCCAGCGTCGGCGGCTTCTGGCCGGGCTTCACGATCAGCCGGGTGACGACACTCGTGCAGGCGCGACCGACGCCCACGGCCGAGATGTCTTGGCCGAGCAGGTTGTTCAGGATGGTGGACTTGCCGCACTGGAACGGGCCGAGGAAGCCGACCTTGAACCGCGGGGTGGTGAGGGTGTCGCGGGCGGACTGCAGCCGGGCGAGGGCGTCGGCCACGTCGGGCGATTGCAGGGCGGTGGGGTACTTGTCGGCGAGCGTGCGGGCGGCGGTCGCGGCGGCGTTGAACACCGCCAGCACCGGCCCGAGGTGGGCGGCGTGGCGGGGGTGCTTGAGGATCGGGCACTGCTCGGCGGCGAGCGGCTGCGGGACGGTCATGGGTAACAAATTCGCCGCGGAGCGGCGGTAGATGTTAGCCAGGGGTGGAGTTCGCGGAGCGAACGGAACCCCTGGAAATGGTGGCAATTGGGAAGAAGCCCCGGAGGGGCGACAGATCATTCCCACAGGTACTGCGGCTTGTACTCGATCTTGTGGGCGTTGAGCAACTCGACGAACTCGTCCTGAAACGTCTGCTGGCGGTGGTGTTCCTCCTGGTTCTCAATGTACTGCCGCACCACATCCAATTCCGTGCGGCCGATCACGAACGCCCCGTACCCGGTCTGCCAACCGAACCCGGCAGTCGTCGGGAACGTGTCGTGAACCCACTTCGACGATCCGGCCTTCAGGTCGCGGAGGACGTCTGCCAATGCCCGCGTTGCCCCCAACCGCACCAGCAGGTGAGCGTGATCCGGCATCCCGTTGCCGATCAGAAGTTGCCCACCAAGTCCGCGAAGCGTGCCGCCGAGGTAGTGGTACAACCGGGGCGCGACGGCCGGGGTGATGAGCGGTTCCCGGTGTTTGGTCGAGAACACCAGGTGGTAGTGCAGGCTCAGGTACGACGACGGCATGGTGCGGGTCCGTCTGTCGCCGCTCCGCGGCTCGGGTGATTTTGGGGTCGTCCAGGGGTTCCGTTCGCCTGCGGCTCACTCCACCCCTGGCTAACATCGGTCGCCGCTCCGCGGCGGCGGTGGTTCGGTCGTCAACGAGACTCGCCGTCTCGCACGACTGGTTCGGCCCGCACTCGGCGGAAGTACCGCCACACATGCCACAACGGGCCAGCGGAGATCGCCGCAAACCAGAGGGCGGGCCACCAGTACCCCAGAACCGCGTTGGTCAGAGCGATCGCGGCGCACACGCCCCCACCGACCAGTCCCAATACGGCGTCGAGCCGCGTGGGTGTGGCGGGAACGAACAGCTTTCGCCACATCGATACGCCCTCGTGACTCACTTGTCGTCCCCCGTGGGTTCGCCGTTGGCGATCGGCTTGAGCGCGCGGCCCCACTCGTCGAACTGGCGGACGACGGCGTACACCGACTTGCCGTCCTTGTCTTTGTCGCGGGCGGGCACGGCGTTGAACACGTCCCCCTTGTCGAAGATGTACACCACCACGCCGTAGGCCGTGCCGTCCTTGAACGCGCCCCGCAGCGTCTTGGCGTCGTCTTGGGTCAGTTTGATGTCGGGCTTCACGAGGTTGAGCGGGCGGGCGAAGTATTCCGAACTCTCGTCCTGCGAGTAGCGGTACAGGTTGGGTACCCGCGGGTCGTCGGTGGTGCGGGTCTTGATGGTGCGGTGCAGCTCGTACCACTTCGGCTTCACCCCGTCCTTGCCCACCTCGATGGTGGCGTCGGCGTCCTTGCGGGTGTAGATGCTCAGGGGTGAATCGTCCTTGTTGCCGCGGATGTACTCGGCCGTCCCTTTCGCCGTCTCGTACAGCTTCTTCTCGCCGAGCGCCGACACCTTCGCGTCGGCCGCCGGCTTCGAGAGCGGGAACAGCACGTACGCCTTGTGCGCCACGTCCAGCCCGCCGTCCCGCGGGAGGACCGGCACCTTGAGGAAGAACTTGTTCCCGTCGATGGTGTCGACCCCGTCGATGCCGTCGGCGGAGATGGCGTCCCCGATGGCGATGGACACGTTCTTCTTGATGTTCAGCGCCTTGAGCGAGGCCCCCCCCACCTTGCCGGACGTCTTGATGACGCTGGAGAAGTTCTGCTTGGCCGCGTCGCTCGTCGGGAAGCCCTTCATGGTGACCAGGTAGTACCCGTCCGAGCTGGGCCACTGCCCCTCGTCGTCGGTCTCGGTCGGGTTGGCCGACGACCCCGACTCGATTTTGGCGGTGAACGACTCCGGCGTGCGGGCCACCCCCTTGTTCTTCTCCGCGGCCGTCGGCAGCGTCAGCACGTAGTTCCCCGGCGAGCTGTACCGCACCTCCGCGTCCTTCTTCGTGCTGTTCGGGTCGTCGTACTCGGCCGCCTTCGCCTCCCCCTTGTATTTCACGCTCAGCTTGCTCAGCCGCGGGTTGCCGTCGCCGGTCAGTTTCATCTCCCACTTCCGCACGCTCGGCTCGGCCGTCTCCAGCGGCCGGATCTCCACCCCGCCCGCCTTCGACTTGGCCAGCGGCAGTTCGGTCGGCTGGAACTTGGAGTCGCCGAGTTTGCCGTAGGCGTTGTACAACTCGACCGAGATGGCCTCGACCGACAGCCCGCTGGCGGCGACGCTCTCGAACGCGGCCCGCGCGGTCTCGGGCGTCCCCACGTCCTTGGCCGTCACCTTCAGCGCGTCCCGGAGCGACTCCGCCACCCCTTCCTTGGTCTTGTCCGACTTCAGCGCCAGCAGGAGCGTTTCGGTCGGCAGTTGGGCGGTCGCGGTGGAGGCCCAGAACGACACGGCGAGCACCGGCAGCAGGAAGCGATTCATGGGTGCCTCTTCCGAGTGAGGGGGTTTACGAACCGGCCTTGCGGGCCTTTTGCAACTCTTGAATCTGCTCCAGCACCTCCCGCGCGTGGACGGCGTGCGCGGCGGTACCGTCCCGCGTCTCGGCGGAGAACTTCTTCCAAAGGGCGTCCAACTCGTCCAACTTCGCCAACACGCCCGGGTCCCGCGGGTCCTTCTTCGCCTTCTCGATCAACTCCGGGTCGAGCGGCGGCAACTTCTGGAGCGGCTTCGGGATGGTCGGCGGCGGCTTCGGCTCGGTCGTCGGCGTGGTGGGCGTCGTCTCGCCGGTGGTCGGCGTACTGTCGGTGGGTGTTGAACTGTCGCTCGTCGCGGTCGCCACCTGCTGCCCCTTCTGCCACAGCCACCAGATGCCCGCCGCCCCGCCGCCCAGCACCAGGAACACGAACGCCAGCGCCAGCCACAGCCCGGCCCCGCCCTTCTTCGGGGCGGCCCCCTTCGGCGGCGGGTCGAGCGGCGCTTTCATCCCGGTCAACAGGTGTTCGAGCATCTGCTCGGCGGGGGAGGTGTCGTCAGTGCCGACGAACTTGCCGGCGGTCGCGGCGTGAATGGTGTTCCACACCGGGCAGCGCTTCGCCGTGGCCGGCTCGGGTCCGCCGATCTGCCCGTTCAGCATGAACGCCAGCAGACGGGCGACCACTTTCAACTCTTGTTGGACCAGTTCAGCCGGGTTTTTCGCCGACGGGTGCCGCTTGGCGTACTGCTCCGGGGCGCACAGTTGGCGGGCCTTGCGTTCTTCACCCCAAAGCGGCACGTCGGTCGGTTCGCTGCTCAGCCAGGCCGGTTTGGTGAGGGCCATTTGCCCCAGCCACGCGAAGCCGATGTCGGGTAAAAAGACGCGGGCCGGGTCGGACGACGACAGGTAGGCGGTGTCGGGCGACAGCAGGCCGAGCCGCCAGTGGTGGCGGTGCAACTCGGCGGCGTGACTGAGCAGCCCGCGGGCGAACTCGGTGAGCTGCTTGGCGGCCGGCGAGTGGCGGTTGCCGATGACACCATCGGGGAAGCTCTCGGCGTACACCCGCCGCCACTGCCGCACCGACACGAGCGCTCGCACCTGGGCGGTGGGCAACTTGACGGCGTATCCGTTCTGGCCGGCGAGCGGGTCTTTGTCCCACTTCGTCACGCCCGCCCCGTGACCGCCCGGAGGGGGCATGTAGGTCACGTCGTTGCCGACGGTGCGGCTCAATTTGACGGTGGCGTTGCCGACGGGAATGGGGACGAACGCGGCGGAACTGCCGAGCAGGCCGAACGAGGGGATGGTGGGGTTGGCGTCGGAGGCGTCGGCGGGCAGCATGGGGTGCCTGCAACACGGCGGGTGCGTGCGATCTTATGCCGTATCTGCGAACGAGCAAGGCACGAACCGAAGTGCGGCAGAGGAGTTCACCACGAATCACACGAATCGGACGAATGAAGACAGGAGTGAACGACGCGAGGGCGTTTCCCACTCCGAGGTCTCCCGCCACCCACGAATACACTACTGCCAACTCCCCCCACGGTGCTCGCCATGCCCGCCCGCTTCCGCCTCGCCCCGCTGCTGCTGCTGCTGCTCCTCGTCGGCCCGCTGTCCGCCGCCGACCCGACCCCCGCCGAGGTGTTCGAGAAGCGGATCGCCCCCATCTTCAAGTCGCCCAACCCGAGCAGTTGCGTCCAGTGCCATCTGTCGGGCGTGGACCTGAAAGACTACATCCTGCCCGACGCCGACAAGACGTTCCGCAGCCTGCGGGATCAGGGGCTCATCGACCTGACCGCGCCGGAGAAGTCGAAGATCGTGAAGTTGATCGACATGGGCGGCGACGCCAAAGGGCCGGCCGTTCACGAGAAGAACCGCAAGGCCGAACGCGAAGCGTTCGTGGCGTGGATCGCAGCGTGCGCCGCCGACCCGAAGCTGAAGGACGCCCCCAAACTGGACGTGAAGGAGCAGGCGAAGCCGGCCATCCCCGATGCGGTGATCCGGCACGCACGGAAGGATCAACTGCTGACGTCGTTCGAGGCGAACGTGTGGGCGTGGCGGTTCCGCTGTATGAACTGCCACACCGAGGGCACCCCGCAGAACGACAAGCTGAAGAAGGAGCACGGCGACCGCGTGGCGTGGGTGAAGACGGGCGAGGCCGCCGCCACGATGGAGTATTTGATCTCGTCGAAGCTGATCGACCCGGCCGCCCCGGAGAAGAGTCTGCTGTTGACCAAGCCGCTCGGCGAGAAGCACGAGGGGGGGAAGAAGTTCGCCGTGGGCGACGACGCCTACAAGGGGTTCCGCACCTGGATCGAAGACGTGGCCGCCATTCGCGGCGGCAAGTACACGTCCGCCAAAGACCTGCCGCCGGCGGAGAGCGGGCCGCTCAAGTTCGGCACCGACCTGTGGTTCAAACTGACCGACACCCCGCCGGCGTGGGGCGACAAGCTACTGCAGGTTCGCGTGTTCGCCTGGGACGAGAAAGCGAAGGCGTGGGAGGCGGAGCCGGTCGCCGTGTCGGATCGGGTGGTGTGGGGGAAGGGCAAGCTGTGGCAGCACAACGTGACGCTGCTGGCGGCGAAGGGGACCGAGCGGGCGACGGCGTGGGCGAAGGAGCCAGGGCTGCCGGAGGGCAAGTACCTGGTGAAGGTGTACGTGGACGCCGACGGCAAGCTGTCGAAGGACTGGAAGGCCACTCTCGGCGACGACGAGTACGCGGGGCAGGCCGAGTTCCGCGGCAAGTGGCGGGTCGGCTACGGGGCGATGACGGAGGTGAACGCTTCGGGCGTCAAGAAGTAGCAGTGGTGAACCCGCGCCCGCCAGTTCCCAGGCCCGCGCTCGCCCCGACCTGGGCTGACGGAACCGGGCCCTTCGGGCCGGCTGGGGTTGCCAACGCTCCCCCCGCACACCAAATGGCAAACTCTTCCTGAAGGTCAATGCTAGGGCAGACGGCTTGCCCCACTTCGACCTCACAGCTTCGACATCAGCATGTTCACGGCCGGGTCGCCCATCGGGTTGTGGTCGCCCGGCGCTTCGGCCACCTTGTCGTCGGTCGGCTTGGCGGCGGGCATGGGCATGGGCACGACCGCGGGCGGGATCACCACCGGCGACGGGCCGGCGGGCGTGGCGTCGGCCACCCGCTTGTCCATCCCCATCGGGTTCAACCGCGTGGGCAGCGCCGTCTCGGGGTTCACCTTCTGTAACAGGTGCGGCTCGGCCGGCGGCGGCGCGTCCACCGCGATCACCGTCACCGGGTGGTCGAGCGGGCCGCGGGCGAACGTCGGCTCGCCCCGCCCACTGACGCCCACGGTGATCGCCACCGCCACGGCCGCGGCGACCCCGCCGCCGAGCACCGCCCACACGGCCGGGTGCCCGCGGTACGGGCGGCGGGGGAACAAGCGGCTGAGCCAAGTGGGGTGCAGTCGCTCGGCTACCGCCCGCCGCACGAGCGGGTCGGGCGTGGGGGCTGGCGCGCCGCTCGCGGCGGCACTCAACCGCACCGCCTCGGCCAGCGCGTCACGGGCCGACTGGTCGTCGGCCAGGCGGGCCTCGAACGCCTCGGCCTCGGCCGGCGGCATGGCACCGGCGGCGTACCGCAGGGCCGTCACGGACAGTTCGGCGTCGGCCGGCGGGCGGGTGGTGGTGGCGTCAAGCATACCGCTGCTCCCAAAGGGTCCGGAGACGGTTCAAGCCGTCGTGCATTCGGGCGAGGGCGGTGTTCAGCGGGCAGCCCACGCGGGCGGCCACCTCGCGGAACTTCAGCCCGTCGAACAGGCGGAGGCGGATCACCTCCTGTTGCGGCTCGGGCAACAGGGCGAGCAGCCCGCGGACGGCCGCCGCGGTGTCGTCCGCGTCGGCGGCCGTGGCCGGGTCGGTGTCGCGTCCCACGACCGCGAGCAGGCCGTCGGTGGCCACGGCCGCGGGCACCCGCTTCCCCTTGCGGCGGAACAAGAGCGCCTGCTGGTGGGCGACGGCGAACAGCCACCCGCGGAAGGATTCGCCGACCGCGGTCTCGGCTTTGCGAAGAACCAAGACGAATGTGTCTTGCAGCACGTCCTCGGCCGCGTGCCGGTCCTTCAGCACGCCGATCAAGTAGCTGAACACCGGTTGCTCGTACCGCTCGAAGATGTCGCCCACGGCAGCCGAGTCCCCCGCCCGCAGGCGGGCGAGCAGTTCGGCGTCGGTGGCGGGGGCGTCGGGCACGGGTGGCGGTCCGGTGTGGCGGTTCGGGGCGGCGGGTGTGGCGGTTCGGGGCGGTGTCGGGGTGGTGTGGGTGTGTGAGGGTCAATTACAGCATAGGGGAGGCCGTCGGCGGAATCGACCCGAGCGCACCCGGTCACGACCTTCCCGGTTCCATTTCCGGGCCGTCGTATAAAATCGAACGGGTACGGCACTGCATCGGAGGCGGGATGAGCACCAGCGGATACCACCTGACCCACCTGAAGGCACTGGAAGCCGAGAGCATCCACATCCTCCGCGAGGTGGCCGCCGAGTTCGAGCGGCCGGTGCTCCTGTACTCCGGCGGGAAGGACTCCATGTGCCTGGTGCATCTGGCCCAGAAGGCGTTCGCCCCAGGGCGGGTGCCGTTCCCCCTCCTGCACATCGCCACCACCTGGGACTTCCGCGAGCTGCTCGAGTTCCGCGACTGGTACTGCCGCACGCGGAGCCTGACGCTGGAGGTGTCCACCAACGAGGAGGCGGTGGCCGCCGGGGTGAACCCGTTCGACCACCCGACGCCGAAGTACAGCGCGGCCATGCAGACGCAGGCGCTGGTGCAGGCGCTGGGGAAGGGCGGGTACGACGCGGCGTTCGGCGGGGCGCGGCGGGACGAGGAGAAGGCGCGGGCGAAGGAGCGGGTGTACTCGTTCCGCGACCGCCAGCAGCAGTGGGACCCGAAGAACCAGCGGCCGGAACTGTGGGCGTTGTACAACGGGAAGGTGAACAAGGGCGAGAGCATCCGCGCCTTCCCGCTGAGCAACTGGACCGAGCTGGACGTGTGGCTGTACATCCACCACGAGGACATCCCGCTCCCGCCCCTGTACTTCGCCAAGCCCCGCCCGGTGGTGCCGCGGAGCGGGCAGTGGATCGTGGTGGACGACGGGCGGATGCGGCTGAACCCCGGCGAGACGCCCGAGACCCGCACGGTGCGGTTCCGCACCCTCGGCTGCTACCCCCTGACCGCCGGCCACGAGAGCACCGCCGCCACCATCCCCGAGATCATCGCCGAGACGCTCATCGCCACCCGCTCCGAGCGGCAGGGCCGGCTGATCGACTACGACGAGGCCGGGTCGATGGAACAGAAGAAGCGGGAGGGGTATTTTTAGCCACAGTCCCCAGGGCGTAAGCCCTGGGAATCATGGCATTGGCTGCCGCCCCTTCGGGGCTTGAAACCGCACAAAGCCCCGAAGGGGCGACAGCCAATAGCCCAGGGCGTAAGCCCTGGGAATCATGGCATTGGCTGTCGCCCCTTCGGGGCTGTGAACTGATCCAAGCCCCGAAGGGGCGACACCCAATAGCTCAGGGTGTCAACCCTGGGTCCCATTGGACCGGGAGGCTCATCCGATGCCGCAGTCACTCGTCTGCCTGCCGGTGCATTTCGTGTTCAGCACGAAGGGGCGTGAGCCGTTCATCGGTGAGGAGTGGGCCGAGCGCCTCTACCAGTACATCGGGGGGATTGTGACGGCCGAGAAGTGTCGGCTGCTCGCGGCCGGCGGGATGCCGGACCACATTCACCTGCTCATTTCGGTCGGCCGAACCATCGCCGTCGCCGACCTGATGCGACTGGTGAAAGCGAACACGTCGAAGTGGGTTCACGAGATGTTCGCCGGGGTGTCCTTCGCCTGGCAGAACGGGTACGGCGGGTTCGCCGTCGAGTACGACCGCATCGAGACCATTCGCGGGTACATCGCTCGACAAGCCGACCATCACTCCGGGCAGTCGTTCCAGGACGAGTTCCGAACGTTACTTGGTGCGCACGGCATGGAGTGGGACGAGAAGTACGTGTGGGATTGACCCGAACGGGCAACAGCCAATTCTCAGGTTTCCCAGGGTTCACACCCTGGGGGATTTGGTGTGGGCCCGGGGGGGGGGTAAACAGGGAGCCCGCAGCCCCGGAGGGGGGGGCCGGAAAGTACCAGGGGGTGTACGCGGGGG
>JANNQE010001044.1:0-2891 GCA_031441625.1 Planctomycetia bacterium | reverse complement strand
TCCCGCCCGCTTCTTGAATGCGGGCGGGACGCCCGCGCTCCCGGCAGCAGTCCCCCTCAACATAATGAACGGAGCGGACCCGTCGTCCGCCACACCGTTCTCCTCCCGGTCATTCGCGGGACCCCGCCATGAATTTGGACGACCCCGTCTGCCTGTGCTTCCGCGTGACCAAGCGGAAGCTGGTCAACTTCGTGCGGCGCGAGCTGCCGCGGGTGCCGAGCCAGTTGTCGGCGTGCGGCGGGGCGGGCACCGGGTGCGGGTGGTGCGTGCCGTTCCTGGTGAAGCTTTTCCACCAGCACGCGGACGAGCTGCCGACGGCGGCCGAGTACACGGCGGCGCGGGCCGACTACATTCGCGCCGGCAAGGGCACCCCGCCCGACGCGGCTGCGCCGCCGGCCGAAGGTTGAGGCGATACCGCCGTGAATCGGCCCATTTCTGTACGCCACTGCCGGGAATCGCTACGCCCGGCAAATCCGTTCCCCTTCTCCCGACCGCTCGTTTGACACGCATCGGCCGCGACCTATGGTTCGGTCGTGGGTGACTGCCCGGCTACGCCCCGCCTGCCCGCACGACAGGTCCCGCCGCCCTCACGGCGGGTCACCGACGGCTCCCCGACCTTCAGAGCCAGATCGTGCCCGCACGGGTGCCGCGCCGCGAGCCGCACCGAACATCTGGAGACGTGGCCATGCTCAGGACGGTTGTCCGGCAGGGCGTCGACTTCCTGAAGAGGGAGGACGGCCCGACGGCGGTGGAGTACGCGGTCATGTTGGCCCTGATCATCGTGGTGTGCGTCGCCGCCGTCACGACACTCGGGGCGAACGTGAACGACGTGTACACGAACAGCGTGTTGAACTCGGGGCTGAAGCCGTCGTGACCCGACGGCCCGGCCACACCCGAAGGGGCGCGGGGAACGCCGCTGCGGGTGCAACTGTCTCTTTCATCACTCTCACTGGGGATCGCACATGCGCAGCCTGACGAAGAACGTGGTCGAGTTCCTGAAGCGTGAAGACGGCCCGACGGCGGTGGAATACGCCGTCATGCTGGCCCTCATCGTGGTGGTGTGCATCGCCGCCATCACCGCCATCGGGGCGGCCAGCAACCAGACGTTCAGCAGCGTCGGCTCGGCCATCAAGCCGAGCTAACGCCCGCCGACGCCGGTGTGACAACAACCCCGCGGGCCGAGCCACACCCGGCTCGGCCCGCACCGCTTCCGGAACCCGTCTGCTCCCCCACCCGAGCCTTCCGAGGATCCCGACCGTGGCCACCGAACTGTCCGCCCCGCCTGTCGACACCGTCACCCCCGCCCCCGCCAGCTCCGCCCCGGCCAAAGACGACTCGCTCGGCATCGACCGCGCGTTCGTCATCTCGATGGCCCGCGTGCCGCTGATCGGCCTGGTGTGGGTGGCGCTCGCCTGGGCGGCGAACCTGATCTGGACCGCCTGCCTGCCGAACACCCTGAACTACGGGCCGATGATCGTGCTGGCCGGCGGCATGATCCTGGCCGCCGTCATCGACGGGTGGGCGTTCAAAGTGCCCAACTGGGTGACGCTCAGCCTGGTGGTGAGCGGCTGGTACGTCGGCCTGATGCACGACTGCGGCCTCGACCTGGTGCCGGGTTTCTACCCCGACGCGGGCATGAGCGGGGGCATCGGCGGCGCGCTCGTGGGCACGCTCCTCGGGTTCGTGCTGCTCTTCCCCATCCTGTTCATTCAGGGCATGGGGCAGGGCGACGTGAAGATGCAAATGGGCTTCGGCAGTTGGTGCGGCGCGCTGTTCGGCATGGGCGTGGGCACGAGCGTGCTGCTGTGGGCGTTCTGCGTGGGGGTGATCGCGGGCGGCGTGTTCGCGGTGGTGATGATGCTCCTCCGCGGGCAGTTCGGGAAGAACAAAGAGAACTTCCAGGCCATCTTCGGCGACCTGCAAACGCTCTTCACCAAGGGGGCGAAGAAGGCGGCCGACCGTGCGAACAGCCGGCGGGCGAGCTGGGTGCGGCTGCCCTACGGCGTGCCCCTGTGCGTCGGCTTCCTCGGCTACCTGGCGTACCGGTTCGTCCTGTTCGCCCAGTAAATGAGCGAAATGGCTTGCACCACAGACGCCCACCCATCAGAATGGGTGGGCGTTTCCGTGCGCGGAGGTCCGCGCACCTTCACCTCTCAGGTGGTGCAGCCATGAAACCGATCTACGGCCTTCTGCTCGGCGTCGTGTTCGTGAGCGCCGCCATTCCAATGACCGTCGGCGGGCTGATGTGGTGGGTATCGTCGAACGAACCGTTGACCCCGGCAAGGAGTCACCACGGCCCGCGCGAAGATGACGCGGCGGTTCGCACCTGGTACGACACATGGCGAATGCTGATCGAACCCAGGGAGAGCGGCCCCATCGAGCAACCCGCCGGGACGGTGCTGATGACGGTGCGGATCGCC
This sequence comes from Planctomycetia bacterium, assembly GCA_031441625.1. Taxonomy (GTDB): domain Bacteria; phylum Planctomycetota; class Planctomycetia; order Gemmatales; family Gemmataceae; genus JALHQU01. Next base: position 471 of record JANNQE010001044.1, on the reverse strand, counting down.
GCCGACGATCCGGTCGGTCGGGTCGTCTCGCCCGGCTACAAGGTGACGGTGCTGGCCGTCTCGCAGTCGGAGAAGCGGCACAAGGAGGTGGTGACACCGCTCATGTTCGGCGCGCTGGTGATGGAGGTGGACACGAGCGCGAGCGAGGCGAACGAACTGCTCCTGTCCGTCGCCGTGCCCGTCGAACAGGTCGATCTGCTGACGTATGCCATGGACGGCGAGACCACCCTCAGGGTGCAGTTGCCGAACTGCGGCGGGTGGTCGACCCACGAGACCGACACCACCGTGTTCCTTGCCCCGGCGAAATCGGCTGAAGAGTTGTTGGTGTTCCTGTCGGGCGAGTGAGCGGGTGAGGGGGTCTCGCATTCACGCCGCGAAGCGGCCGTCGTTTGTAGCCCAGGGCGGAAGCCCTGGGTCGTGCATCACACCACAGCCACCGCCCCGAAGGGGCCGGCGACACATCGGCTCGCC
>JANNQE010001043.1:0-2855 GCA_031441625.1 Planctomycetia bacterium | reverse complement strand
GGCCGCCCCGGCCCCCCCCGCTTGGGGGGGGGGCGCGCCCCCCCGCCGGCCGCGGGGCCCCGCGGGGGGGGTCCGCCCGTGCCCCCCGCGCGGGGCGCGCGCCCACGACACACCCACGGGGTCAGATGACGAGGATGATCTGCCTCGTCACCACGTCGAACGTCAGAGACATGCCCGCCGTGAGCGGGCGGAGTTCGACCGGCAGGTCGCTGTTGATCTGGGTGGTCATGGCGTCCAGTTGCGTCCGGAGCGGCGGGGCGAGGTGCTGGCCGGCCGCCGCGTTCACCGCGATGTGGATCCTGTCGGCGGCCCCGACGATCCCCCCGAACACGTCGTAGAACCCGTCCACCACGTCGCCCAGGAAGTTGGTCCCGTCGATGTCAATGTCCCAGACGTAGATGACCGGCGGCGAGACGACGAGTTGGCCGTTCGACACGGACAGGGTGAACTTCACCTCGACGTTGAACCGGATGGCGAAATCGATGGGCCCGAGGGTGCCGGCGATGACGCTGTTGGTCGCCATCATCCGCACCTGGACGGTGCCGTCGTTGCGGGCGTTCGACAGGCTGACGAGCGGGGTGTCGGTGAGGGCCGCCGACACGTTCGTCGCACCCACCCCGCCGATGGCGGCGACCAGTTGGGATTGCAGGGCGGGCCGCGCCCTCCGCCACTCGCCGAGCAGGTCGAGGCTGGAGACGGCCGGCATGGGGAAGGTCGGGAGGCCGCCGGAGGTGCCGACCTGCCGCACGGCCATTCCGCCGCCGTAGGTCATCCACGGATCGACGACGGTCGTGCCCCCGGACGTGAAGGTGGTCTGGGTCGGGGCGTCGTCCGGGCGGAGGCGGTCGCCGGCCTCGCCGCCGCCCACGAGCCGGTCCAGTCCGGCCCCGCCGTTCAGTTCGTCGTTCCCGGCTTGCCCGAACAGTTGGTCGTTGCCGTTCTCGCCCCACAGCTTGTCGTCGCCGATGCCGCCGAGGAGGACGTCGTCGCCCCCACCGCCCCACAGGAAGTCGTTGCCGGCCTCGCCGTCCAGGTAGTCGTAAACGTCCCCTTCGCCGGCCCGCAGGTAGTCGGTGTCGTCGCCGCCGTACAGTTGGTCGCCGTGCGCGCCGCCGTTCAGGTGGTCCACGCCCCACTGCCCGTAAAGGTAGTCGCCGCCGTCCCCGCCGTTGAGCGTGTCGCTCCCGTACCCGCCGTACAGCCGGTCGCCGCCGCCGCTGGCGTTCAGGATGTCGTTGCCATTTTGGCCGTCGAGGTAGTCGTACGTGTCGCCCCCGCCGTCCGCGAGGGTGTCGTCGTCGTTCCCGCCGTACAGTTGGTCGCCCTCGCCGCCGCCGTCCAGGTAGTCGAGGCCGTCCTCGCCGTACAGGTAGTCGCCGCCCCACCCACCGCTCAGCGTGTCGTTCCCGAACCCGCCGTACAGGATGTCCCCGCCGTCGCTGGCGAGCACGCGGTCGTCGCCGTTCTCGCCGCTCAGGAAGTCGTAGGTGACGCCGGCCCCGTCGATGAGGGTGTCGTGGTCGTCGCCGCCGTACAGTTGGTCGCCTTCGGTGCCGCCGTCCATGTAGTCGTTGCCCGTCCACCCGTACAGGGTGTCCCCGCCCGACCCGCCGTAGATGGTGTCGTGGCCGGTGCCGCCGTTCGCCCCGTCGTTCCCGGCCCCGGCGTCGATCCAGTCGTTCCCGTCGCCGGCGAGGATGGTGTCGATCCCGCCGCCGCCGTAGATGGTGTCGCCCAACACGCTCCCCGTGATGGTGTCGTTCCCTTCGCCGCCGTCCAGGACCACCGCCGGCGTGCCGCCCCACACGCCCCCCTGATCGACGAGGATGGTGTCGTCCCCGCCGCCGCCGTTCACCCGGATGACCGTCGGCTTCGCGTTCGCGTGGTCGAGGCGGGTCGTCCACTGGTACCCGGCCGTGGTGAAGGCGTCGATCCGCTGGGCCACCCCGTTCACCTTCACGCTCGTCTCCGCCCAGATCATCCGCGGCCCGCCGTTCACCGCGCTGCCGACGTTGCCGTAGCGGGTGTCGAGCACCTCGACGCGATCCGCGGCGTTGTCGGACGTGACGGTCAACTCGCCCGACCAGTGGTAGAAGCTGGCCGTCACTGCCGGCACGTCTCGACTTTCGAGGGCCTCGACCCGAAGGGAGGTCGAGAACGGGCGCGGGGAACCCTTGGACAGACTCATGGCCTGCTCCTGTCGCGGAGTGCGGTGGGGAACCCGACCAGCGGCCGGGCGGGGGGGACAGACATGTCGCTCGTCGGACACCTACCAATGCGCCGGCCGGGTCAACCCTGTCACGAAAAAATGAAGTGAGTCCTCACCCCAAAATGTGGGGGGTGGGTGTCGGCCGGAATCAACGAGAGTCCGCAGTCACGCCGCTCTTCTTTCCTCGCGGGTGAGCCACTTCTGCATCTTCGGCAGCGTGTCGGACCAGTCCTTGCTCAGCCGCTGCTGGCCGAATGCGATCGTCCCTGCCAGTCACGAGTAGATGCCGAGTTCCACCCACAATAACCGGGCGGCGAGCGGGAGCGGGTCGTTCATGCAGGCGGCCGACGGTGGCGCGACCAGACGGGGTCAGCCCGCGGATGTTCGCGGTGTCCACGTCGAACGAAAAGTGTTCGTCCCAGCGGGTCCGTCCGGGGGTTGAAGAGCGGCACCTCGGCCGCGGTCACGTCGTCCCACCCCGTCGTCGCGGCGGACTTCAATCGGTTACGAGTTACGCACTTGACCCGTCGGGCAACAGGTAGATCGGGTTAGTGAGGTACTTGCGGACCGCCTCCCGGACGATGCCCCACTTCGCCGCGAACCAACTGACGCCGGTGGTGAATCGGTGGTACTCCAGCCGCACGAA
>JANNQE010001042.1:0-11648 GCA_031441625.1 Planctomycetia bacterium | reverse complement strand
CGTCGCCAGCAGCGTCCGGTAGTCGAGTTGACCGGGCGCAAGGGGTTCCAGCTTGACGCTGAACTTGCCGTCGTCGTCCGTCTTCGCCAACGTCTTCACCACCGGCTTGCCCGACACGGCACTCGCGAGGGCGTCGAACATTCCGGTCTTGATCGTATTGATGGACGCCCCCGCCACCGGTTTGCCGTCCGGCCCGACCACCGTGCCGGTGATGGTGCGTTCCGTCCCCTCCGGCTTCTTCGGCTCGGCCTTCGCATCCGCCTTCGGCTTGTCCATCTTCTCCGCCGCCGGTTTGGGTGGGTCGGCGGGCGAAGGCGTCATGGCCATCAGCCCGACACCGATCGACATCACCACGGCCACCACCAGCAGTTTCGCCTTGGTCAGCACACCGTTCATCGCGACCCCTTGTGCGAGTGCGGCCACGGATGCGGACGGCGAACCGCCGACCGCGGCCAGGATGGATTCGAGCAATCGCGGCGGGGACGCCCCCGTCGGGGAAGTGACCGAGGCGGCCAGGAACGCGGCACCGAGTCCCACGCCCCGTTTGCTGAGGGCGTCGGCCAGCCGTTTCCGCCCCCGCTCCAGCCGCATCTTGACCGTGGCGAGTGGCACCCCGAGGCGAACGGCCGCCTCGTCGCGGGCCAACCCCTCTAGATGACTGAGGACCAGCGTCTCACGGTAGATGGGTGGCAGCCGGTCGAGTTCTTCGTCCACGGCGACGAGCAACTCGCGGGCGGTCATCTCATCCAAGACGGACGGCGTCGGGCGGGCCGGCCGTACCTCCCGAGCGGTCCGCCGACGCGTCGCGCGGTTCGCCTGGGCGGCGATCCGCCGGGCGGTGGTGTACAGCCAGTTGGCGATCGACGCCTGCCAACGGGCATTCGCCGCCTGCCGGGCGAGGACGAGGAAGGTGGCCTGGCAGGCGTCCTCCGCATCCTGGACCGTCGGCAGCACCCGCCGGCACACCCCGAGCACCATCCCGCTATGTCGCCGGACCAGCGCGGTGTATGCCGCCTGATCCCCAGTGACATACCGGCCGAGCAGTTCCCGATCCGTCAGCCCGGCCGCGTGTGCCGCCAGGAGGGACTGCACCGCTCCGCCCGTCCGCTTGCTCATGCTCGTCACTCCGGCCGCCTCGGAACCTCCACCCGGATCATGTCCGCCGGCCGGAGAACGGCCACAGCGAATCCGGAACGGGATCGTTACTTCTCGTCGGTCTTGGCAGGGGGTTCGAGTTTGAGGTCGCCGAGTTTGAGCGTGTCGCCGGGCTTCGCGATGGAGTACTTCTGCATTTTGTCCCAATTCGGGCCGAATCGCTGGCTGTTCCGGGAGAATACGAGCCGGAATTCTCGGCCGGGGAACAGCCCGTCGATGCGGAACTCGCCGTTCGCGTCGGTCTCCAGAAGCGTCTCGTTCAGGCCGCTGATCGTTCCGGTGGTGTCGCCGTTGCCGTACCGGAGGTGGACCCACAGTCCTGCCAGCGGCTTGTCGTCCTTGTCCACCGCCCGCCCGGTGACGGTCCCGCCCGGTCCGAGCGTGACCACCGGGTCTTTGGTGTCTGCCGTCAACTTCAGTGTGCCGACGAGCTTCCGTTCGGCGTGAACTACGGCGAGCAGTCGCTCCTTCTTCGGCTCCAGGTTGTACACCGTGAGCGTGTCTGTCGGGCACTCCGTCGGGTAGAAGAAATCGCTGGCCGTGAGGCCGGCGGCTTTCGTCCCCGCTAGCGGTTTGCCGTCCGTGTCCATCACCTTCACGACGGTCTTGGCCACTGGTTCCAGTTCGACGTCCAGCTTCAGTTCGCTGTCCGTCGGCTTGGCTTCGAGTACCCGGCACCAGTTCCCCTGGAAGGGGATGTAGCCGTCGCCATACGTGTAGAACGTGACCGCGCCGAACTCCTTGGTGAACCGATCCGGGTACGTCAGGTCAGGCGTGGCCGGCTTGTAGTGCCCCTCGTCCTCCTTTGACGGCCTTGCCATTAGGATGACCGGGCCGGGAATCGTCACCAGCCGGAACCGACCGGCGTCGTCCGTGGAAAAGTCGTCGGTGCGGGAGCGGCCATCCAGAAACGGCGGGTAGTCCGTCACGAACCGGTTTCCGCGTAGCACTGTCGCACTGATCTGCGCCGGAACCGGTTCGCCGGTGCGCTTGTTTTTCACCGTGCCTGTGACCACGACCCCTTTCGCGCACTTCAGGTCGATGGTGATAGGCTCGTACCCCACGGTGTCGTCGGCGGATCCCGTGCACGGCAGCAGTCCGGCGGCCGAATCCGACCGCACCTCCACCATGTAGCCGTCGTGCTTGCGAGCACCGCGGATCTCGTACTTGCCGTCCTTGTCGGTCACGACCTGGTTGAAGTCCGGGTTCAAGTTCCCCTTGCTCGTCCGGGTGAACGTCACCAGCGCCCCGGCCCGCGGTTTGCCCTCGTGATCGGTCACTTTCCCACGGATGATCTTCTCCGGCTCCAGCACGACCGTCGAGTCCGGCCCGTACAGCAACCACGTGACGCCGCCTGACATCTGCATCGCGGTGTGGGTGTCCTTGACCGTTTTGTTGACCGGCGCGGGATCAAATTCCTCGTGGTTCAGGGTGACGAACTCCTTGTCCGCCATCCCCGGCCCGCGGACGCGGAGGGTGACGATGTGCCCGACACCGACGCCGGCGATCTCGTACCGCCCGTCCTTGTCGGACGTGGCCACGAACGGGGACAGGCCGCCCGGGTTCGATCGCGCGTCGTACTTGTCCGAGAAGTACAGCACCCGGTCGTGGACGTGCGGGAAGCCCCGAGACACATCGGTCGCCCACGACTTCAGGTGGGTGAGGGTCGCGGCGTACGTGGCGTTGGAGGAGATGATGGTAGCCACGACCGTCCCCCCGGCCACAGGCTTGCCCTGCTGGTCGAGTAATTTGCCGCGAATCGTCCGCTCCTTCGGCAATTTCAACGTCACTTCGGCGGTCGGAGTCATCGAGTGCGGACCCATCCCGCTTTGGTGGAAGGCCAACCCGTGCCCGGCGGCCGTCGCCACCACCCACCCGCCGAATTCCTTCCGCTGGACGGGCACCGTCACCCGGAAGGTGCCGTCGGGAGCGGTCTTCCCGAGCGGCTGGGTCTTGTCGGCACCCCACACCATCATCAGTTCTGCCGTCACCGGTTTGCCGTCCGCGTCCACCACCGTGCCGGTGATAGTTCGCTCCGCCGGCTCGGCCTTCTTCGACTCGGCTTTCGCGTCCGCCTTCGGCTTCTCCGGTTTCTGGGCCGGCTTCTCGTCCGCGTTGGCGACCGGCGGGCGAAACCCGACGCCGAGCCCGACGCCGACCAGTCCGAGTACCAGCACCACCGGCAGGACCATCTGTTTCAGTGTCGTCATGGGGAAAACTCCGCGGGCGAGGGCGGCGGCGGCGGAACTGGCATGTCCGCCCGCCGCCCGCACCGCCAGGTCGATCAGTTCGGCCGACGGACCGCCCGCCGCCCGGGAACCTCCCACCAACACCGCCAGCAGCCCGGCCGAGAGCACCAGCCCGCGCCGGGTGAGTCGGCGTTCGAGGAGTGCCCGCCCGCGTTCCAACTGCCAGCGGACCGCGCCCAGGGTGGTGCCCAGTTCCGCTGCCGCTTCGTCGCGGGATAACCCGTGCACACAACACAACAGCAGGGGCAACCGGTATTTGTCGGGCAGGGCGTTGAGCTCATCGTGCAACACGGCCGCGGCCTCCCGCCAGCTCAGGTCGGGCGGTTCGGCAGTCGTCCGCTGGCGGCGGGCGGCTTCGGCCTCGCGGGTGCGGCGGCGGGTGTTGTCGGCCCGGCACCGCACCGCCATCCGATGGGCAACGGCGAACAACCACCCGCCGAGTGGGGTCGCGGCGTCCACCGCCTTCGCCCGCTTCAGCAGCACTACAAACGTGGCCTGGAAGGCGTCGTCGAGGTCGGCCGGGTCGGTCAGCACTTGGCGGCAGGCACTCAGAACCAGTTTGGCATGCCGGTTCACCAGCGCACGGAAGGCGGCCTCGTCCCGGCTTCGCACGAACCGGGCGAGCAGGTCGTGGTCACTGTCCGGCACGTCGGCCGTCCGGCGGTTGGACGCCCGCAAGGTGTGAACGACGTGGGCGAGCGTGGGCCGGGCCACCGTGGGCACCTCGTTGCGGGGATGGTTCACTCAATACTGTCCGGAGCCGCCCCCTACGGCTGGCACATTTTTCGGCAATTCTCGCGGGACACGACAGGTCGGCGACTGAGTTATCGTCCCGCCTCAGGTTCTGGCGTGACGGGTTGCCTCGGACGGTTCGCTACCAACCGCTGGCTGTTCCGTGGTCTCGAACGACCTCCGACAGAATTCGAGCACAATCCGACCGTATGTCGGACCCGACCGACTGGACCAACCGATCGGCCAACTCGCCCAATCGTTCGATGTGAGTGATTCCGCACACGGTCGGGTCAGACCGGAGACGCCCGATCCGGCTGGGGCAGGAGGAGCCGACACGCCTTGGAGTCCGGGTGACCACACTCCCTATTCGATGCCCGGCCGACGAACCCCTCGATCTCACCTCTCGCAGGAACCGACGGTTCCCGCGACCCTCCCTCGAAGCCCCGAACCGAAGCCCCGAGCCGAGACCAAGAGCGGGGGTGAATCCCCCGCGGCGGTCAAGGCGACCCTCGCTCCGCTCGGCGCTCGGCAGGCCCCGCCCCATCTTCCGCGCTGCGTTCCGCGGCCGGACCCACTGACGGATTGATTCAGTTCGCCGGGTCCGGCCGCTCCACTCCGCTTGTGCAGACGGGGCCCCTCCCACCTCGCGGCCTGTGACCGCCTTCCCCCCTCGCAGCCCGGACTTTCGCCCGGTCGGTCGCGCGCGCGACCGAACCGGCCTTTCAACCCCGACGAGGACCGAGCATGAGCGTCACCACCGCCGACCGCCCCGACCTGCACGCCCGCATCACCGCCGACATCGTCCGGCACCTGGAGAACGGCGTCCGCCCGTGGCACCAGCGTCGCAACTGCCGCCCCCCCGCCACAACCGGACCACGAACCGATCACTGGCGACCCGGCCGTCGGCCGGTACGACTTCGACCTCGCCGAGTTCCCACTCTTCCGGCTGAACAAACTCGCCCCCGGCAAATCCGCCCGCGAGCCGCTCCGCTACTCCGACACCATCACCGGACGGGACGGCAAGCCGGTCGAGCGGTCGTGGGCCGTCTACCCCGGCCCGTTCGGATTCGGCGGGCAGAGCACCCAGGTGCTCCTGTTCGACCTGCTCCAACTGTACTGCGAGCAGGGGGCGCGGGGGACGCAGATCCAGTTCGGCACGTTGCGGTCGCTGTTCCAACGGCGAGGGGAGCGGAACCCGTCGAAGCGGGATTACGACCGCCTGCGGCGGGACTTCGACGCCCTCCGCGGGTACGACCTGCACTGCGTCAACGCCTTCTGGGATTCGGCACGGCAGAGTTACGTGTCGATGAACTGGCGGCTGTTCGGCGCGGTGTTCTACTTCCGGGCGGGGCCGTCGCAAGCGTCGGTCGAGCAGCCGTTCGGGTTCATCGAGGTGAGTTCGGTGCTGCGGGCTGTCGCCAAGACCCGCGGCTTCTTCACCCTCGGCTTCGACCGCCGCCGGTTCTACGGCCTGAAGCCACTCGAACAGCGACTCGCCGTCTACCTGGCCAAGCAGTTCGCCTCCCAGAAACTCCATCGCCGGTTCGTCCGCGACTTGGCCCATGTGCTACCCATCGAAGCCACGCGAGATCGGGACGTGCGGCGGATCCTGTCCGAGGCAGCGGCCGGGTTGCGAACAGCCGACGTGGCCCTGCTCGCCGACTTCCGCTTCTCTCGCTCGACCAGCGGCGAGTGGCTCGCCGAGTTCGCCCGTGCGACCCGGCCGGCGACGACGTACACCGTCCCGCGACGGGCGGCGGAGTCGTTGAACCCGATGGTCGCCGAGTTGGTGGCGCGGATCGCCGAGGCCGTCGGCTCCGACGACGACCGCGTCTGGTGGGCGCGGTGCGTCGAGACACTCGGCCGCGGGGCGGTGGACCGCGGATTGGGTCTGCTGAAGGAAGCCAAGGCCACCGGCAAGGTGACCAACCCCGGCGGCCTACTCACCAAATTCTTCAAGGACATCGCCGCCGAGGCCGGCGCGTCGCTCCGGTGAGTCTGTTCCGGGTGGGACGGCCGCGGCGGGGTGATGATGCCTCCGTTCACCTATCGGGTTCGACTTCGGCACCGGGCGTTCATTTTGCGGGGATCGGCTTCGCCGGGAACCAGCCGAGCAGGTGTTTCCGCTGCGGCAACTGGGTCGCCGCCGGGCTGGCGTCGCCGGGGTCGCTGAGTTCCATCAGCCGAGACTCGCCCGAGCCGTCCGCGTTGCAAATCGTGATCTCCCCTTTGCCCGGCCGCCCGATCTTCTCGTTCCCACCCTTCGGGGTGAACTCCAATCGCTCATGCCACTCCACCGCAATCCGCTTTCCGTCCGGCGACCAGAAGCCAACAATGTCGGCGGTGTTCTTCCGCTGGTCGATGCGAGTGTGCTTGCCGGACTTCGGGTCGATCACCACCAATTGCCCGCCCGCGTGGGCCTTTCGCGGGTTTTCGGCGTTGGGGAGGGCCGTGGCGAGGTGTATCGTGCCGTCCGGAGAAGCGGCCACGATTTCGACATCGCTCTTCCCGGAGACGAGTTCCGGTTTTTCGCCGGGGGTGAATCGGTACGCCACATAGATGGGCGATTCCTTCGGCCGGTATGTGTTGAGCAGCAGATCGCCGTTCGGGTAGACCGCACTCAACCACGAGTGGTCGGGCAACGAGCCAACCTCCTTCGGATTCTTGCCGGTGCGGTCGAACCGAGTGACTGTGAAAGTTGCCCGCTCGGCACCCGGCACATCGCGCGTCACGTCCCGGCAGCGGTAGATGAACTGACCGTCCGGAGAGGTGGTGAATGTGTCGCACGTCGTCAAGCCATTGGCCGCCGGATTCCCGAGCCCGTAATCGATGCCGGTATCGGTGAGCTTGCCCGGTTCGTGCAGTGGGAGCAGGTGGACGGTTAAACCGTCCGGTGCGATCTGGGGCACCGGTGTGTCGGGAATCTCTCCCGACTTGGCCAGGAGCACGGCACGTTGGCCGTCGCGGGTGAGACCGACGAAGTAGAAGGGGTTCATCGCGCCGTCGCGCAGTTTGACGGTCTTCACCTCCTTCCCGTCCGGGGTGTGCGCGATCAGCACGCCGGCCGGAGGATCGAACACCCAGATCAATCCTTCGTCCTTCTCGACCTTCGGCACGGGGGCCGCAGCCGCTTCATGGCCCCCCTTCGGCACGAAGCCGCCCAGGCCGAGGAACAGGGCCAACAGCACGCCGGCCATCGCGGTCGATTTCAGTTTTGCGAGCAACATGGTTCGTAGGACTCCTTCGGAAATAGTGGTTACGGAAGCGGTTGCCACGTCCAGAATCGGCGGGCCGACCGCTGTTGCGGATGAACCCAGCGCGGTGAAGAGACCCGTCGTGAGCGCCACGCCGCGTTTCTTCAACCGTTCGGCGAGTTGCTTCCTCGCCGCTGCCAGTCGGCTACTCAGTGTCCCCTCGGCGATGCCGAGTTGCTTTGCCGCGTCGGCCCGGCCGACGCCGTCGAGTTCGCACAACACCACAGCCGCGCGGAGCGTATCGGACAGGTTCGCAATCTCCTCATCGAGCATCGCGAGGACATCGGAATCGGCCGCGCTCTGTTCGGCCAATCGCGTCTCGGGCACCCGACCCACGAGCGTTTCCTTGCGACGACGGGTCACAGCGTAGGCCCTCATCGCCGCTTTTCGGGCGACTCCGTACAGAAATCCCCCGACGGCGGAACGAGGGTGGACGGTGTGGGCCTTCTTGGCCAAGACGACGAATGTCGCTTGATAGGCATCTTCCGCCAGTTGATCCCGGCCGAGGACGCGGCGGCAGACGGCGTACACCTTCGGCCCGTGCCGGACGACGAGTTCTGCGAACGCGGCCTCATCGCGAGTCGTCGCGAAGCGGTCAAGCAGTTCGCCATCGGGCACGTGTTCCGAAACACTTCGCCGTACCAGATCGACGAAGTTCCGGAGTCCGACGATTGCCATCCGCCTTTCCCTCCGCACTCGAAGTAGTCTCTCCCGGAAGTGTGTCGGCGCGTCGGTGAGAAACAAGAAATCTCGTATGAAACCCGTGGTACGGCTGCCTTGCCGACGCGCCCTCGCTCGCCTCCAGAGAACTGTAGGTCGCACGCCTTCTGGTCACTCTGCGTCACCCAACCACGTGTCGCCAATCACGTTCCGCTCTGGAGTGACGACCCACCATCCGCTGAGTGGTGACCGACGCAAGAAACCGATTGTGAAAAACTGATGGATCAATTTACCCCCCGTGTCGGAGAATAAGGAGCAGAAGCCGAGAGAGACGAGGGGCGAGCCGATGCTGAGTCGTCCGTTGAATGTGGTCTTCAGCCATCTGCGTTCCGCCGCCGAGCGGGATGGAGCCGGCGCGACCGACGGCGAATTGCTGAGCAGGTTTCTGAACCAACGGGATGACGACGCCCTGGCCGCTCTGGTGGAGCGACACGCCCCCATGGTTTGGGGCGTGTGTCGCCGAGTCCTGTGCAACCCGCACGACGCCGAGGACGCGTTTCAGGCCACCTTCCTGGTGCTCGTGCGGAAGGCGGGAACAGTCAAGTCGAGGGAGTTGCTCGCCAACTGGCTCTACGGCGTTGCTCAACAGACGGCCGTCCGGCTGCGGGCCACGACGGCGAAGCGGAGCGGACGAGAGGTGCAGATGCAGAAACTCCCCGAACCCGCCGTGGCCGAAGCCCGTGACGAAGATCTGCTGTCGCTGCTGGATCATGAGCTGAGCCGACTTCCCGAGCGGTCCCGAGCGTTCATCGTCCTGTGTGATCTGGAGGGCCACACCCGCAAGGAAGTGGCCCGGCAACTCGGCTGTCCCGAAGGGACCGTGGCGAGCGGTCTTGCCAGGGCGAGGGGACTCCTGGCCAGGCGGCTCACCCGGCGTGGGCTGGCGGTGTCCAGCGGGTCGTTGGCGGCGACACTCTCACATTCCGTTGCGTCGGCGGACGTGCCGGCGACGGTGGTGACTTCCGCGATCAACGTGGCGACCCTTCTCGCGGCGGGGAAGGCGGCCGGGGTGATCTCCGGTCCCGTTGCCAAACTCACTCATGGGGTGCTCAAGACCATGTTCCTCAAGAAGATCATGACGACGGCGGTGGCGGTGCTGGCGGTGGGCGTGGCAGTCATGACCGGCGGCAGCCTGGCCCTCGGGCAGACCGAAGGCAAGCCGGCGGTCGGCAAAGACGTGAAAGCCCCCGTTGCGGAGAAACCCATGAAACCGGCAGCGGAACAGGAGAAGGAACCCTTCACCGCTTGGGGCAAGGAAGTCGGCGGGTTGCAAGCGGGCTTGGGCTTCAAGGCGGGCGAGCAGCGGGCCTACACCCACGGCGAGACGGTCACGCTCGTCGTCCGAGTTCGCAACGTCGGCAATAAGGATGTCAAGTTCCAGTACTACCCCAAATTCCTCTCCGAGAACTCGCCAACTGTGCTCGACGAAACAGGCAAGCGAGTTTCCCTCCGCGGTAACACGCTTCACATAGTGAAACGCGACATTCCCAAGGAAGTGAACTTGGCGGTGGGGAAGGAAATCGAACTTTACGAGCGAGAGCTGCGTCTGGCTAAGGGAAACGAAGACGCAGACGAGCTGAAAACCCTAGACATTTTTCCAAAAGGGAAGTTACTGATTCAGCACGAGCAGGTTATTGGCCAATCGGCGCAAGCCTCCGACAAGCTTGACCCCGATCTGGAAAAACTCGCCACCGGGAAACTGGAAATGGAAGTGAAGGAAGACCTCACCGCGTGGGCAAGGAAGTCGGCGGCCTACAAGCAGGCCTGGGCTTCAAAGCAGGCGAGAAGCGGGCCTACCACACGGGCGAGACAGCGATACTTGTCGTTCGGGTCCGCAACGTCGGCAAGGAGCCGGTCAAGTTCGAGTACCTCCGTCAGTTTTTCATCGAGAACCCACCCACCGTGACGGACGACACGGGGAAGGCGGTCGCCCTCAAGGACGGCTCACCCAGGGGAATTTACAAGCCGGCTGACGTGACCCTCGCACCGGGGAAGGAAATCGAGCTTTACGAACTGAACCTCGACCTCAGCAACAACCACGGCGTCGGGATCCCCAGGGACCCGACCCTCGTTGGGACGGGGAAGTTTCGACTTCAATACGAGCGGGTTCTCGGGAACTCTTTGCTGTCGTCGGTGTCGATCAAGTTCGACCCCGTCCTGAGCAAACTCGCCACCGGGAAGTTGGAACTCGAAGTGAAGGAGCCAGAGAAGGTAGCGCCAGAAAAGGAACCTTTCACCGCCTGGGGCAAGGAAGTCGGTGGCCTGCAAGCGGGCTTGGGCTTCAAAGCGGGCGAGAAACGAGTCTACACTCACGGCGAAACGGTCACGCTCGTCGTTCGGATTCGCAACGTTGGCAAGAAGAAAATCGAGTTCGATTACACTCCCCAAAACTTCACCAAGAATCCGCCGAACGTGACGGATGAGAAGGGCGAGCGGGTCTCCTCAGTCAAAGGCATTGAAACAGTTGGGGGCACGTTCATAGTCACACCGAATCTGGCGCCAGGAGAGGAAATCGAACTTGCTGAAGCAAAACTTACTGTCGGAACGTTGCCCGATTTAGATTTCGGGGAGCATAAGAATCCAATCCTTTATGGGACGGGGAAGTTCCAGCTTGAGTACAAGCGGGTGATTGGGATGGGGACGATCAAGCTCGACCCTGCATTGACCAAACTCGCCACTGGTAAGCTGGAGCTCGAAGTGAAGGAACCCTTCACCGCCTGGGGGAAGGAAGTCGGCGGCCTGCAAGCGGGCTTGGGCTTCAAAGCGGGCGAGAAACGAGTCTACACTCACGGCGAAACGGTCACGCTCGTCGTCCGGGTTCGCAACGTCGGCAAGGAGGAGGTGACGTTCGAGTACCTCAAACAGTTCCTCATCGAGAAGCCGCCTACCGTGGTGGATGCCGATGGCAAGACGGTTCGTCTCAGCGGAGTCACTCGCTTTGGAACGCACACCCCGGTGAAAGTCAGCTTGGCACCGGGCAGGGAAGTCGAACTTTACGAATGGACGCCCGCTCTCAGACCGGCAAGCGAGAAGGATAACGAGAAACCGAACCACTCGACGCTCTACGGGACGGGGAAGTACCAGATTCATTACGGGCAGGTTCTTGGACAATCGTCGTCGGGGGGTGGGTTCATGAAGCTTGACCCCGTACTGGGCAAGCTCGCCACCGGGAAACTGGAACTGGAAGTGAAGGAAGCCCCGGCGGAAAAGCCAAAAGTTCTCACGCCGGAAGAGGCGGTCAAGATGGCAGGCAACGCCACCAAGCCTGCCGTGGAATTCAAAGTGGAATTCGTGACGAAGGCGATCCAGGTCAAGGCGATCCAGGTCAAGGCCAGCGGCGAGAAAGATGCCGCGTGGGTCCACGGCCACAGCCCGGAGGATGTCTGCCTCGGCACAGTCGTCGCCGCCGATGACCCACTGCGAAAGACCCGGTTCCTGGCGATTCTGACCGAGAAGGCCATCAAGCAATTCAACAAAGCTGGCATCAACGACCTGGAAAAACACTTCAATGGCAAGACCGTTCGCGTCACGGGACCGA
>JANNQE010001041.1:0-6591 GCA_031441625.1 Planctomycetia bacterium | reverse complement strand
ACAGCGGCCTGACGGCCGCCGCTCGCCAGATTCATCACTTCGCCTGTGACAGCGACCGTAGCCAGTTCTCCGGCAGCACGAAGCGGTCGCCCGGTTTCAGGCCGATCGTCTTCACCAGATCCGTCGGCCGCACGCCGGCTTGCATCAGGCACGCGGCCGACCCGCCCAGGTAGCCCGCCGCCACGCCGGTGCCGGTCGCCCCGCCGTCCTGCCACGCGATCTGCCCCTCGGTCAGCAAGTCGGGCTTCGTGCCGAGGGGGATGGCCGGGCCGACGCCGGTGGAACTCGTCGCCCCCTTCGCGTCGCCCACGCCCACCGCCACCGCCGCCAGCGAATCACCGGGGATGCCCACGCCCGACCGCTGCACGGCCACGTCGGTGAACACCACCTTCCCCTTCGCCGACTGCCCGGACTCGGTCAGTTCCAGCACGATCCGCGGGTACAACTCGGCGTCGAGTGTGGCCGACGACGGCAGGCCGGTTTTCGCCAACCCGCCTTCCACCCGAAGGGCGTACACGCCGTCGGCCGGCAGCGTCACCGCCAGCGTCACCTCGTACACCCCGCTGCCGGACGTCTTCGCCAGACGGACGGGGGTGCCACTCGACACGGCCACTTCCGCCAGTTCGTCGGTCGCCACCGCCTGCCCGCTCGGGTCGAGTTGGCGGAACAGTCGCAGCGTCAGGTCGTGCATCGGCTCGACCGGCATGAACACCTCCGCGCGGTGCGGCTCCCGCCACTGCATCGTCACGCGGAGTTTCAACCCGGCGGGCAGGGCGGCCGGCTTGCCACCGCCGGCGGTGTAGCCGAGGAACGCCAGCTCCTTCGACCACCGGCCGGTGGCGAGCGTGGCCTTCGCGTCGGTGAACTCCATCTGCCGGTTGCCGTCGAGGTCGCGGAACGCCCCCGACCAGACCGAGCCGACGCTCATCCCGCCCGCCTGCACCCACGCCGGGGTCGGGGCCTGCCGGCTGGCGCGGATGGCGCTCACCCGCGCGCCAGGGGTGAACCTCCGCTCGATCAGTTGCGACAGTTCGCTCTCGCCGTCGTGCGGGTGGCCGGTCTCCCACACCAGGGTGTTCACCACCACCGTCGCCCGCTTCACCTGCTCCATCGACCCTTCCAGCACGAGGAAGCGTTCGAGCAGGGTGTTGTGCGTGGCGGTGTCGGCTTGCAGTTGCTTGAGCGCCGCCGTCGCCTCGGCCCGCCGCTTCGCCGCCTTCGGCTCGTCGCTCAGGTCGGCGTAAGCCTTCTCCACCTCGTTCGTCACCGCCCGCCGCTGGCTCTCGATCTGCGACGTGCGGAGGCTCAACTCCTCGCTCCGGGTGGACAGGGCGGGGGAAAACGTGCCCTCGCCGCTCACCACCTTCGCCACCGTCAGGATCTGATGGAAGCGGGTGGGATCGACCCGCACCAGTAGGATTTTCGCCTTCGGTGCGGCGGTGTGAACGGCGAGCGCCGCGGCGGTGCCGCCCTGCCCGCGCGCCACGTCCGCCGGAGCGGGGTCGAGGGTCGGCCGCAGCTCGGCGGTCAAGTCGATCAGCCGCGACCCGGCCGGCAGCTTCGTGCCGAGCAGTTCCAGTTCCGGCTGCGTGCCCGGCTTGCCCGCTTTGCTGACTGCCGACGGGAACTCGCTCGCCAGCACCGCCACAGTCACGCCCGTGCCGACGTACCCCAGCCCGTGGAGTTGCTTCAGCCGGCTGTCGTTCAGCATGTCGCCGGGCTTGACATCCGGCAGGGCGAACACCGTTTCTGTCCCCGCTCGCGGCAACCGGACGTGTCGCACGTCGTACAGTTCGGTCACACTTTTCAGTAACGACGCCTTCGACAGGCGGAGCGTGACCACCTGTCCGGCCAGCCCTTCCACCGCGATCCCGCCGAGCGCCGCCTTGAGCGCCCTCCGTACCGTCGCCCGCTCCTCCAAGGTGTCCTGCACCAACACCGCTTCCACCACCAGCGGTTTGTCGGCGGTCGCGGGGTCGTCCAAAATCGCCTTCACTTCGGCGGTCAGCTTGCCGGTGTCGGCGGGCGGGGCGACCGGGGCACTCGCCGGCAGGTCGGCCAGCACTTCGACCGTGCGAACGGGAATCAGCAGGCGGAAGGGCATCGGCTGCGTCAGGCGATCCGCCCCGCCGACGAACCAGCCGGTCGGCAGCGAGCGGAGGTCTTTTACCAACTGCGGCACCGCTTCGGCCGCGACCGCGCCGCGAACTCGGGTGTAACCTTTGTGGTCGTACCCGGTGGCGTGGGCGAAGCCGAGTTTGCCAAGCTGCTCCACGGCTTGAGTGTGCAACTGCTGCTGCTCCTCCTTGGGCAGCCCGCGGGTCAGTTCGATCCGCAGTTGAACGGCCTTCTTCGGGTCGTCGAGTGCCTTGCTGCCGGCGGGCACCAGCAGGGCCGTCTTGATGCTCGGGTCGTCGAACAGCTTGCCGACGGCGGACGACGTGAGCGTGCCGGTGGCCAGTTCCGCGCCGGGGTCGAGCAGGTCGAGTTTGAACCGCTCCTCGTCGGCGTGCTTGAAGCCGATGGCGGCGAGGTGCTTCGACATCGCCTTGAACGGCGTCACCCGCTGGTCGCCGGCGGCGCGGATGCGATACCGCAACGTGACGGCGTACTCGTCGGGCGGCTTGGGGTAAACGACCTGCGCGGACGCCGGCAGCGCGACCGCCACGGCGGACAAGACGACCCAAAAGAGCCGAGACATGGCGATCCTCGCGGCGACACGGGCACCTATTAGCATGTCCGCGAATGGCGGCCGTGCCAAGCGTGTGCCGGAAATATGCCACCCGATTTTCGGGCGGCGGGCGGATCGTGGGAGGTCGGGCAGATGTGACTGCGGCGGGCGGGGTGATGGTATCGGCGGTGTCGATTATCCGACGCACGCTCGCACCGGGGCGACGGCATCGAGGGTGGCGGCCAGCCCGCGGACGTGCTTGCAGCGGTGGTGAAGCTCGTCTTCACGGTAGACCGCATCGGCACAGGTGCAGTGCCAGCGGGTGACGCGGCCGACCTGTTCCACGGCGATCTGGTACGGCAGCCGCCCGCCGATCACATCCCACACCATGACACACCCGTCGTCGGTGGGGGAGGGGTTGCGGTACGTCAGGCGGTAGCGGTACTCGGCGGGGGTCCGCTTGCGGCTCGGGCCGGGCAGCTCGGCGAGCAGTTGCGGGGTGAACGCTTTCGGGCGGGGGTGGGTGAGTTTCATTGGAATCGACACCGTCGGCGGAATCGGTTTAGGTGGAGGGATTATACCCCGCGAGAGGTGGCGAACGGAGGTGCGTTGAGGGTGATTGCTGTTCCACTCAGGCTTGCTGATACTCTCGCAAGAAGTCGTCCCGCGACACGCCACTCTGGGTCAAAGCCGCCCGAAGGGTGCCGGCTTTCAGAGTCGCATGACCTGGCAGTGTCATTGGTGTCACAGTGCCATCTGGCTCTGTTCGCGCCAACGAGATGTGGTTGCCCGACCGCACCACGGTGAACCCGAGGGCCGCCAAAGCCTTGAGCAGGCGGTCGGCCGGGGCATCCTGCGGGAACTTGGGCACCGGGCATTCCTCGCTCAAATGGGTGCAGCGATTTCGGCCACGAATGCTTCCAACACCGGCCCGTCATCGACCGACGCTGCCAACGAATCGGGGCCGAACGTCTCGGCGTGAAATGCGAGCGCCGACCGCACGTCGGCGAGGGCTGCTTCGTAACTGTCTCCCTGACCCACGACCGCCCCGCGCGCCAGTCCGAGTGGGTACGCGACATAGCCGTCGGTGTGGCGTTCGATCACGATCTTGAGCGGAGTGGTCATGGCATTTCCCTCGCGGCTGCTCCCATCTGATCCGCCGAACCATTCGCACCGGAGAGTGCGACCTGCATGATACCCCGGCGGCGGCACGGCGGACATTCAGACGCAGTTTCTTCCGGACTCGCGTGGATGATTCCGGCGGGGGGTGTGTGGGTGGGCCGGAACCAATGAGAGGGTATACTGCACTCTTTCCCCGGAGCCGCCATGACCACCCCCGCCGAACCGCTGTCGCCCAAGCAAGCCCTCCGCGAACAGGCCCGCAAGAACCGCATCGCCCAGAAGGACAAGGAGGCCGTCAGCAAGACGATTTGCGCGGCGTTCATGGCGCTGCCTGCGTATCAGTCCGCGAAGACGGTCATGTGGTACGTGGACGCCGGCAGCGAGGTGCGGACGCGGCACACCCTGCCCGAAGCCCTGACACACGCCAAGCGAGTGGTGGTGCCGTACTGCATCGTGGAGACCAACGAACTCGAACTGTTCCACCTGGAAGACATGAGCGAGCTGGTGGAGGGGGCGTACAAGATCCTCGAACCGCGCGACGACTTGCGAAAAGTGCCGGGCAAGATTCTGCAACCCGAGGAGTTGGATTTGGTGATGGTGCCGGGCACGGCGTTCGACGCCCGCGGCGGGCGGATGGGGCAGGGGAAGGGGTACTACGACCGCCTGCTCGCCCGTGCCGGCAAGGACGCCCCGCTGGTGGCGCTCGCCTTCGAGTGCCAGATGTTCCCAGCGATCCCGGTGGACGCGCACGACGTGTACATGGATCTGGTCATCACCGAGACGGGGGCGTATGCGGGTGAAGGGAGGAAGTAGAGTCGCTGTGCGAGAGGCGACAGCGCACGCCGTGTCCCGTGTGGGGTCGGTTGTACGTCCGCTCGTATTCGGCCGGGGAGACGTGCCCCACAGACGAGTGCCGCCGGACGTGGGTGTCGAACCCCTCAATGTCCTCAAAGTTGCTCACCTTCGCTGGCTCACTCCGCTTCGTACTCGCCGGCGGCGAGGTCAATCTCCCTCCCGTCGTCGGTGGGGGGCGACGGCGGTCCGATCCGCCGCTCCATCAGGCCGATGACGGCGTCCTCCAGGACCGCCCGCGTGAGCGGCGGGTAGAGCACCAGGCGTGCCCCCAGGTCGAGGGCGGCGGCCGTCCACGGCGGGCGGTCCTCGTCGTTCAGCTTCACGTCGCACACCACCACCACGTCGGCGTCCGGGCGGGTGCGGTGCAGTTCGCCCACCGCTGACAACGGCTTGTCACTGTCGCCCGTCGGGTCGGCCTGCACCACCGCCACGCACGGCCCGCCGCCTGCCGCCTTCGCCCACCCGTCCGCCGACCGCACCGACGTGAGCAGCCACTTGCGCTCGGCCACCGCTTCACGCAACTGCGACGCCAGCCAGTCGTCGAACGCCCACACCAGCACGCGGGGAGATTTCATGATGCGTCACCCCCTGTCATTCCAAGCGCCGCCATCCGGCGGGCGAGGCGTTGGCGGAACACGCCCAGCCGCTCGGCCGCTTCGCTCTGGTTGCCGCCCGCCTCCGCCAGCGCGTTCTCGATCAGCCGCTTCTCCACCGCCGTCAAGATGTCGTCCATCTTGGGCATCGGCGGCGGGGCACCGTGCGCGTGGGTTGCGATCAGGTGCCGTTCACGGACGACTCGCGGCAGGTGGTCCTTCGTCAGCGGCCCGCCGGCGGCCTTCGCCAACACGTCGGCCAGTTCCCGCAGGTTCCCCGGCCAACTGTACGCCCGCAGCATGGCCAGCACGTCGGGGGCGGGTCGCGGCAGGCCGGCGCGTTCACACAGCTTCGGCAGGTCGTCCAAGTGCGTTCGCAACGGCGGGACGGTGATGTCGAAGGCGGCGTAGCGGGTGTGAAACGGGCGGGCGAGTCGGCCGGCCGACACCAGTTCGCCGGCGGGGGAGGTGGCCCCGCAGATGAGCCGCGGGCCGGCCGCCGAGTCGCACCAGTTCAGGATCTTGTCTTGCGTGGCGGCGTGAAGTCGTTGCGGGTTCTTCAGGTAGAGCGTGCCGACCACCCGCCCGCCGGCCGCCCCGCCTTTGCCGAAGAGCAGCCCGTCGATCAGGTACGGTTGCAGCCCGCCGCACACCAGCCCGACGAACGCCCGTTCCCGCCGCGGGCCGTTGTGGTGGATCACCCGCGCGACGGCCTCTTTGCCCGTGCCCGGTTCGCCCGTGATCCACACCGGCATCTCGCCGATGGCCGCGGCCCGCACCTGCGACAGCAGCCGTTCGGTTGTCGGCGACGGCCCGGTGAGGAGGTCGAAACTGTAGAACTCGGCGTGGGCGGCTCGCACCGCGGCGAGTGACTCCGGCACCTTCACCCGCGGCGAACTCGGGGCGACGCCGACGACGGTGAGCACGCCGACGACCGCCAGCACGCGGGTGTCGCCGTCGCCGAGCAGGGGCAGGAAGGTGAGGTCCCACCAGGGCGGGCCGTCGCCGTGGCCTGGGGCGGCCCGGCGGACGCGGGCGAGTTGGCCGGACCACGCTTCGGGCGGCGGGGCGAGGGTGTTCGACAGGTCGGACGCCGACTGACGGGGGGAGATCCGCATCCCGCGCATCGTGGCGAACGGCGTTGCTGTGGCCTCTTCCCACGCGGCGTTGGCGAACCGCAGGCGGCGGTCCCCGCCGACGACGAAGACGGCCGACCGCGAGCGGGCGAAGAGGGTGCGCCAGGCGAATCGGGTGGGGGACGACATGTCGAACTGCCTAGGGAACAGTCATATGGTAGCCGGCCGGGAGCGTGAGCGACCGGAGTTCGGATAGCTCCGGTCGCTCACGCTC
>JANNQE010001040.1:0-2567 GCA_031441625.1 Planctomycetia bacterium | reverse complement strand
GAAGCGCCCGCTGGACCCACCCTACGAGACCTCCGCCCCCACCCGCGGGAACACCTCGGCCGCCTCGTCCACCAGCATCTGGTATCGCCCGGCGTACCGCGGGGCGAAATGGATGAGCACCAGTTGCTCGACCTTCGCCAGCCGCGCCAACTCGGCCGACTGGTGCGCCATCATGTGCTTGTGCGTGGCCGCGTTCTTCGCCTCCTTGCGGGCGTAGTAGCTGTCGCAGTACAGCCGCCACGCCCCGCGGGCCAGCTTCACCAGCTTCGGCCGCAGCTCGTCCGTCCACTGCGTGTCGGTCACGTAGGCGATGCGTGCCCCCGGCGTCTCGACGAAGTACTGCTTCGACAGCGAGTCGAGCGTGAAGCTGCCCCCTTCGATCTCCAACCGCGTGCCGCCTGGGGCGTCGGCCCGCAACAGTCGCAGCGCCTCCCCCACCCACCCGCCCGACCGCAGCAGCCCGCCCGCCAACTTCTCCGGGTCCGGGTGGAAGCCCGACCGCTCGGCCATCGCGAACGCCAGGCACGGGGCGGTGTGGTCCACCGCCACCGCCTCCACCTCCGCGTGATCGGTTGCGTAGCACACCCGCCCGACCCACGGCTCCTCCGTCACCTCCCCTTCGGCGAACCGCTTCGCGCACTCGATCACGGCCGTGCGGCGGGTGCCGTCGCACAGTTCGGTGATGCTGAGCCGCAGCTTCTGGAACGGGAAGAACTGATGCTCGTAGGCGCGAGCACGATCCGTCACCCGGCGGATGGTGTGGACCGGGCCGAACAGGTGCAAGATTTTGTCCTTGTCCATGTTCGCCCGTAGGATGCGATCCAGGCCGACGAAGTGGTCGATGTGGTGGTGGCTGATGAACACCGCTTCCAGGTCGCCCAACTCGGCGAGCGACAGGGCGCACGTGTCGCCGGCGTCGAACAGCAGGGCGTCGTTCGAGCCGGGGTAGTCGAGGTACAGGAGCGGGTCGCCGGTGGACCCGTTCACCAGGCGAACCGCCGAGAGCGCGCGGGCGGGCATGACGACCTCCGGGGGGGTGGGAGTCAGCGTATTGGTTTCGCCCCGGCCACTTCGTAGGGTGGGACCGACGGGCGCTCCGCCCGGCGCACCACCCCACCCGAGCCGCCGCCATGCCGCGCCGCCTTCTCCCCCTGTTCGCCGTTTTGTGCGTCTCCCCGGCCGCACTCGCCGCCCCACCCCCACAGTTGGCCGCCATCGACAAGAAGATCGATGCCGAGGCCGACGACCTGCTCAAGCTGTACACGCACCTGCACTCGCACCCGGAACTGTCGCTGCAAGAGAAGGAGAGTGCGGCGCGGATGGCGGCGGAGTTGGAGAAGTTGGGGTTTGAAGTGACGACGAAGATCGGCGGGCACGGGGTGGTGGGCGTGCTGAAGAACGGCGCCGGGCCGACGGTGTGGGTGCGGGCCGACATGGACGCCCTGCCGGTGACGGAGCAGACCGGCCTTCCCTACGCCAGCACGGTGAAGACGAAGGACCGCAGCGGGAACGACGTGGGCGTCATGCACGCCTGCGGGCACGACATCCACATGACCTGTTTCGTCGGCACCGCCCGCACGCTGGTGGCCCTGAAGGACCAGTGGGCCGGCACGCTCGTGATGGTCGCCCAGCCGGCCGAGGAGATCGGCGCCGGCGCCCGCATGATGATCGAAGACGGCCTGTTCAAGAAGTTCCCCAAGCCGGACGTGTGCCTCGCCCTGCACGCCGACGCACAACTGCCGGTGGGCCAGATCCACTACACCGAAGGGCTGGCGATGGCCAACGTGGACACGGTAGACCTGACCATCAAGGGGAAGGGCGGGCACGGGGCGGCCCCGCACCTCGCCGTCGATCCGATCGTGCTGGCGGCCCATGTGATCGTCGATTTGCAGACCATCGTAAGCCGCGAAATCGAGCCGGGCGAGCCGGCGGTGGTGACGGTCGGCAGCATCCACGCGGGCACCAAGCACAACATCATCCCGAACGAGGCGAAGCTCCAGATCACCGTGCGGAGCACCACCGACAAGACCCGCGACAAGGTGCTGAAGGCCATCGAGCGGATTGCGAAAGGCCACGCCGAGGCCGCCCGCGCGCCGGCCCCCGAGATGAAAGTGAACCTGGACGAGTTCTGCCCGCTGCTGAGCAACGACCCGAAGCTAACCAAGCGGCTGGTGACGCTCTTCGGCACCGTGCTCGGGCCGGAGAACTTGGTCCCGCGGAAGACGATCATGGGCGGGGAGGACTTCAGCCGGTTCGGCGGCACCGGGGCACCCGTCTGCATGTACTTCCTGGGCACCATCGAGCCAGAGAAGTTCGCGGCCAGCAAGAAGGACGGCGGCAAGCCGCTGCCGAGCGCGCACAACGACGGTTACGCCCCGCAACCGGGGCCGAGCATCAAGGTGGGCGTGCGGACGATGTCCCTGGCGGTAATGGATCAGATGCCGAAGAAGTGAGGGACTGGATTTCGTAGGGTGGGTCCAGCGACGGGGTGCCGGGCGGGGGGCCCCCCCCGGGACCCAACACCCGGGGGGGGGGCGCCGCGACCCGCGAGGGCAAAACCAACAACA
>JANNQE010001039.1:0-3565 GCA_031441625.1 Planctomycetia bacterium | reverse complement strand
GGTGTCGCGGTGCACGCCGACCAGCCGGGCCGTCTTGCGGGTGCCCACCCCCTCGGCCACGTGGGCGAGGAGGTCGGCCACCGTGTCGGGGGGCAAGCGGGTGTCGAACAGGGGGGTGCCCTTCCGCTCGGAGAAGCGGGCGTGGCAGGTGCGGCCGCGGAGCATCCGCGTGCGGCGGGGGCCGTACCGGGCGGTCACCGTCAGGTTGCCGTGCCCCCGCTGAGCGTGGTCCGAGCAGTCCGGGTTGAGACAGCAGAAGCGGCTCAGGTCGTGTTCGTCCACGGGACTCCTTCCCACGGCGAAATGCCAGTCACTCGTCCACAACACCCTACCAGACCAGTACTACCGCTTACAACGGAAATAGGACACCACCCATCTGTTCAAGCCGCAGATCGTCCGCTGGACCAGCCCCGACGGGCGGCGGTGCAAGCCGGACGCCCCCGGCGCCCGCCGCACGGCGGAGGCGTCGGCCAAGTGGTACGCGAAGGGGGTACCCGGGTGGCCGAAGGGGAAGAAGGTGCCGCTCGCCCGGCACCGGCGGGTGGCCGAGAAGATGCTCGCCGACCTGGTGAATGCCGCCGAGCGGGGGGCGGTCGGGCTGCCCGCCGCCGACCTCGGCCGGGCGCGGCTGTCCGACCTGCTCGCCGGGTTCGAGGCGGACATGCTGCTCGGCCTGGCGAGCAAGGCCCGGGCGGCCACGCGGAAGCCGTCGGCGGCGCAGGCGAAGCTCACCACCCAGCGGGTCCGCGACCTGCTCGACGGCTGCCGGTTCGTGACCGTCGCCGACCTGAACGACGCCGCACCGGCCGCCGCCGCCCGCTACCTGAATGGTACCCGTCCGGTGACGCTTCTGATGGCCCCACCGCTTCAATTTACCGTCGGCGTACGGCGCGTTGCTCGCCGGGGAGGGCTCCCGATGACCCCGTCGAACACCCCGAGTACGGTCCTGCTGAAGCACCACCTGAAGGCGTTGAGACTGCCGACCGTGGCGAGCGAGTGCGAGAAGTTCGCGACGCGGTGGGCGAGCGAGAACGTCGCTCACCTCGGCTACCTCCTTCAGGTCTGCGAACTCGAACTCACCGAACGCGAGCGGAAGGCCGCGGAGCGGCGGCTGAGGGCGGACCTGTTCCCCGGCCCGAAGACCCTCGCCGAGTTCGACTTCACCGCCCGGCCGAGAGCCCGGACCGAGCCGA
Organism: Planctomycetia bacterium; assembly: GCA_031441625.1. GTDB lineage: Bacteria > Planctomycetota > Planctomycetia > Gemmatales > Gemmataceae > JALHQU01. The sequence goes on along the minus strand of JANNQE010001039.1, from coordinate 2,372 downwards.
AGAGCTATTCGGATGACGGACGGGACAGGTATACCGCGTTGATGCACACCAACTCGGCGTCCGACAGTCGGTACAGCGAGTCTGCTGCGCCAGGGTCGGTCATGCGGTCGAATGTCGCCCGCAGGGGAACCGATAGGTGCGGGCAAGCGAACGACCGCAAGTACTCGAAGTGGTGGGTGAGGAACGCGGTCGTGGGTTGGTCGAACGGTGCCGCCCGATCAAACGGGTAGGTCACTCGGCGAACCGACTGGAACCCCGCCTCCTTGAGGACACTGCGGAGTCTGCGGGATGGGGACATCTTCACCCCGTCGCCGTACCGTTGAACGGTGGCCGCCTGAACGGCCAAGGACATGGCCGCCTCCAATTCGACCGGCCACGGCAACAGGACGCGGTGGAACTCGTCCACCTCCAGGATCGCCACGACCCCGTCGGGTTTTGCAATTCGGAACATCTCGCGGACCGCGCGGGCCGGATCGAGGCTGATGAGACTTTGTGCGCACCACACCAAGTCGAACGTGGACTCTGCGAACGGCAGGTGGTACGCATTCCCTTTCCGAACCTCGACGGCGGTTCCGGCCACGGCTTCGCGGGTGAGGCGCAGGTGTCCGTCGCTCGCATCGACGGCGGTCAGTCGGGCACCCGTCCCGAGGCGATCAGTGAGCCGCCGGGTGTAGAACCCGTTCCCGCACGGCACGTCGATCACTTGTCCGTTTGGGGGGACGGGGAGGACGTCGAGGATGCTGTGGAGTTCGGCCCGGAAGGCTTCGTGAAAAGTCCCCTGGTAGGCGTCATAATCGGGGGCTGTATCGGCCATCGGAATTGAACCTCCGCGGGTACGCTTCGCCAATATCGGAGTCGGTGGCCACGGATCGTGTGCCTCCTCGTGATGGTGCAATGGAGGTGCCGAAGGCACAAATTCGGGAAGCGGATGTCGTCGGTCACTGCGTGCACCGGCTCACGCGGAGCGTGTGGATCTCTGTCGAGTGGCTGCCTGTAGCAGATCGCGTCGATCAACGCTAAGATTCCAGGGGTTGGGAGAATACTTGGCCATACGGCGCGAACCGTACAATGGGTTGGGTGGCTGCGAGCAACTTCCAACCCGACGCGGTGGTCGCGGGAGTGTCGGGCCGAGCCGTTGTTGATCGGCAGCCGAGCATCGCCGGTGTTCTGCCTCACCAATTCTCTTTTCGAATACTGGCAGGATCTGTTGATGAACCCCGAACTGAACCGCGAGTATCCCGAGCCAGGCGAGGACGAACTGACCGAGGAGATGGTCCGGCTGGCCGTGGACCGGATGGAGCCCCAACAGGGGCGGATTCGCCGCGGCCAGCACGCCAAGCCGACCGGTTGTGTCCGGGGTGTGTTCACGATCCGAGACGATGTCGCTGCCGACTTGCGTCACGGCGTCTTCCACCGACCGAATCAGTCATTTCAGGCGATCGTCCGCTTCTCCAACTCGTCGGAGACGATTGCCCCTGATGGGAAGGGCGACGCGCGAGGGATGGCCGTCAAACTACTGGATGTGGAGGGTACTCCGGCCGTTCCCGGCACCGCGAATCGCTGCCAGGATTTCCTGACCGTCAACCACCCCGTCTTCCCGTTCGCGACGCCCGCGGAATACGTGAAGTTTTTCCGCCTCCGCCAGACGCCGTTGGTGGGTGATCTCCTGGCCGCGGGTTGGCTGGCTCTTTTCCACTCCCGGCATCTGAAGATCGTCAAGACGATCCGGGGCAAGCGCGTCGCCAGTCCGTTGGACCTGAGGTATTGGAGCGGCTCGCCATACCGGCTCGGCCCACCCGGAACAACCGACGGCCGCGCTGTGAAATACTCGCTGGTACCCCGGTTCGAAGGGACGGCGTCGCCGATCAATCCAAACGACCCGCCCCCCGACTACCTGAGCCGAGCGTTGGAGCGGCACTTGAAGACACGAGAAGCGGTCTTTGACTTCCGGGTTCAGCCCCAGACCGATCCCGTGACGATGCCGGTCGAGGACCCGTCGGTCGAGTGGGACGAAGGGGTGTCGAAGCCGATCCCGGTAGCAACACTCACGATCGGTGTGCAGCACGCCGATTCGTCCGAGGGGCGTGCTTTGGCCGAGGAGTGTGAGGCGATGTCCTTCTCGCCCTGGAATGCATTGGCCGATCATCGGCCGATGGGGGGAATTAACCGGCTGCGCCGGGCGGTTTATTTGGCCACCCAAGCAAAGAGGTCCGCGAAGGGGTTGCCGTGAATGCTCGCGGCGGGTGCGCCTTTCCGCGCGTCGGTCCGACACGCTGACGCGGCCGGCCGTCGAACCGGCGCTGGTCGATGTGACCGAAGCGCGATAAGGCTTGCTGCCTTCCATAGTGCGCAGGTATGGTAACCACCTTCTC
>JANNQE010001038.1:0-6086 GCA_031441625.1 Planctomycetia bacterium | reverse complement strand
CAGGTGAGCGATGCCAGTCGGACCCCCGTCCAGGCCGAAGGCCTGAGAGTGTTCAGCCCAGGGCAACGCCCTGGGTTCACGGCCCCCACAACCCGCCACCCCGAAGGGGTGGGAGAAAGGGTCGCAGGCCTTCAGCCTGCGGGGCGGTTGGCTTGGCCCACCCAGGGCGTTGCCCTGGGCTGAACACTCTCAGGCCTTCGGCCTGGACGGGGGTCCGACTGGCATCGCTCACCTGAACCTCAGTAACAGGTCTTTCGTAGCGGTTGCTCTCGTGCTCATCGTGGTGTCGCTGGGCCCTCGCTCGCGCGTCGGGCTAACAAGCCTCTCGTGGTGAAGACCCTCGCCGCATTTTCTTGTCACACGCCTGCGGGTTCCGCGTGTGGGGTGTCGAAGGGCCGACCGACTCGGCCACCGGCCCACCAAACCCCCACGGAGCCTCTGCCATGTCTCTCCCGTCCCGCACCCGCCTCGGCCTGCAATCGCTGGAAGCCCGCGAGGTGCCCGCCGTGCTCGTCTCGCTCGTCGGCTCCGAACTGCGGCTCGTCGGCGACTCGGCCGCCGACACCGCCGCCGTGTCGGTCCAGACCTACGGCACCCCTTCGACCGCCGACGACGTGGTGCGGGTGACGCACAACACCTCGACCGGCCAGGCCACCACCCAATACCCGCTCGCGCAGGTGGCGTCCGTGCGGGCGAACATGGGCGGCGGGAACGACTGGTTCGACAACCGAACCTCCCTCCCCAGCCTGGTGTTCGGCGGCAGCGGGCACGACAGGCTGATCGGCGGCAGCGGGGCCGACGTGATGTACGGCGAGAGCGGGAACGACCGGATGTACGGCAAGGGCGGGAGCGACGTTCTGGACGCCGGCATCGGGGTGAACGGGCTGTACGGCGGGGACGGGTCGGACGTGCTCATCGGCGGCACCGGCGCGTTCACGTCCGACCGCTTCCTGCTCGACTCGACGGCCGACACGGTGATGAACTACTTCCCCGCCATGGACGCCAAGATCGAGTTCAAGAACAGCGGGGTGCTCATCAATCCGGCCACCTGGAGCCAGGACGAGGTGGCCAGCATCGACACCTTTCTGGCCGCACTGCACGAGGGCAAAGGGTCGCCCGTCCTGCTCCGCACCGACGGCCAGGACCTGGACTTCCGCAAGGCGAGCGCCCTGGCCGCGCCGGCCAACGGGGACGAAGATGCGTGGCGGTCGGGCGGGGCCATCAACGTCAAGGCTTCGGCCTTCAGCCTGTCCACCGGCGGGCTGGCCCACCGGGTGCTGCACGCCGTCGGCCACGCCTGGGACTCGGAAGCGACGAACCCCACGTTCGACCAGTTCAAAGGCATCAGCGACTGGCGGTCGAGCCAGTTCCACTACCTGAACCCGTCCGCCTGGCAGTTCGGCGGGGACATGTCGTGGATGTACCGCAAGGCGAACGAACTGCCTCCCACCGCCCGCGCCGCCCACGACCCGAGCGAGGACTTCGCCGAGACCTTCGCCCTGTACTTCCTCGACCGCATGAACCTGCTCTCGCCGTTCACCACGGCCACCATTGATGACGTGCCCGAACGCAAGGCGTACATGGCCGACTTCGTCATCAACGTCGGCTGAAACCAACCACTCGCCCGAACCCTCACGCCCAACCTCCCCTGGAGCTTGTCATGACCCGCACCCTGTTCGCCCCCGCCCTCGCCCTGGTGCTCGTGGCCTCCGCCGCCCCGTCGGCGACCGCCCAGCACGTCGTCTACCACACGCCGGTCGTGTACCACACGCCCGTGGTATACCACCAACCGGTGTACCACCAACCGGTGTACACCTACGGCACGCCGGTGGTCCAGTCCGGGCAGTGGGTGAACCGCCTGCACCTTCTGACGCCGGAATCGAACCGCCCGCTCAGCCGCCCGCTCTGGGACACGTCCGGCCGAGACGGGTTCGGCTTCCCGTTCAACAACCGGCCGGGGCTCAACATCGCGTACCGCTTGTTGACCCGGTAGCCGCTCACCCGCACCCCACCGACGACTCCGACCGGCACCCGCCGGCCGGAGTTTTTTCGTTTCGTGTCACACACATCCGCGGCCCGCGTGTGGGAGGGCGAAAGGCCGGAACACCCGGCCACCCCACTCCCCCTACGGACCACGACCATGCCCCGCCGCACCGCCCGCCCCGCCCTCGGCCTGCAACAACTCGAACCCCGCGAGGTGCCTGCCATCGCCCTGCTGAACGGGGTGCTGACCATCACCGCTACGGGTACGGACGACGCCGTCGCCGTCACCGCCACCGACTACCGCGGGGACGGGAACACCGTCACCGCCACCCGCACCTGGACCACCGCCCACCACGGCTTCGTCACCCCGCACGCCGAATCGCTCACCGTCTTCCGCGAGCAGGTGCAATCCATCCGGGCGGAACTGGGCGACGGCGACAACCGCTTCGACAACCACACCAGCCTGTGGTCGGTGGCCCTCGGCGGGACCGGGGTGGACACGTTCAGCGGCGGGAGCGGCATCGACACCTTCTGGGGGTACGGCGGGGAGGACGACCTCCGCGGCGGGGGCGGGGACGACCGCCTGCACGGGGGCGACGGGGACGACGTGCTGGCCGGCGAGCAGGGGGCCGATTTCCTCTACGGCGACGCGGGGGACGACGAGGTGAGCGGCGGCAGCGGGAACGACGTGATGGTGGGCGGCAGCGGGGACGACGTGCTGAGCGGCGGCGGCGGGAACGACGACATCAGCGGCGGCCTCGGCGACGACGAACTCGACGGCGGCACCGGCGACGACCGGCTCCTCGGCAGCTTCGGCGACGACCACCTGCACGGGGGCGACGACCGCGACGAACTGGTCGGCGGGGTGGGCGACGACCACCTGCACGGCGACGGCGGGAACGACACCCTGAGTGGCGAGAGCGGCACCGACCTGATGTTCGGCGGGGACGGCGACGACATCCTGAACGGCGGCACCGGCAGCGACCTGCTCCACGGCCAGGACGGGGACGACATCCTGAGCGGCGACGACGGCCTGGACCTGATGAGCGGCGGGGACGGCGAGGACTCGATGAGCGGCGGGGAGGGGAACGACGTGATGAACGGTGGGGACGGCGACGACGTGATGAGCGGCGGGGGTGGGAACGACGTGATGGACGGGGAGTCGGGGAACGACCACGTCGAGAGCGGGGCGGGGAACGACCGGCTGACCGGCGGGAGCGGCCGGGACGACCTGTTCGGCGGGAGTGGGAACGACGAACTGAGTGGGGAGTCGGGGAACGACGAACTGCGGGGCGGGAGCGGGCAGGACGACCTATTCGGCGGGGCCGGCGACGACCGGCTGGACGGCGGCGACGACGGCACGGTCGACAACCTGAACGGTGGGAGCGGGAGGGATCGGTTCGTGTTCGAGAGCGGGTTCATCTTCCTGTCCGAACTGTTCAGCTCGGACTTCGACCTGCTCGACGGGGACTGGTTCGACTGACCCGCCCCCGCCCGCCGGTCCGCCCTGGAGCGAATGGGGCGGACCGCCGTTTCTCCTTTTCTTGTGTCACACCGCACCGCCGGCCGCGTGTGGGAAGGCGAGAGGCGGCCTCCCGCCACCCCCAATCCGATCCCCCAAACCCGGAGACCGAGATGACGATTCGCACCCTGTTCGCCGCCGTCGCCTGCCTGGGCCTCGCGGCCGCCACCCCCGCCGACGACAAGAAGGAGGAGAAGAAGGACGCCCCCGTGGCCGGCACGTTCACCGGCAACGGCAAGGAGGCCAGGCTGGCGTTCGCGTCGAGCGAGAAGAGTGACTTCGGCAAAGACAACGTGGTGCTCATCTTCACCGAGAAGGACCACTCGAAGGCGAAGAACCCGCGGACGGCGGCCATGTTCAACGACTGCGGCAGTGCCCTCATCATCACCGTCACCCCGGAGGGGAAAGTGGTCGGCTGCCAGGTGTGCCACGAGGCGCACAAGAAGAGCGGGTTCAACGACATCGGCACCCTGGAGGTGAAGGACTTCAAGGTCGCCGACGGCAAGCTGACCGGCACCCTCACCACGAAGGGGGAGGCGACGACGTTCGGCGAAAAGTGGGAGGTGAAGCTGACGATCAGTGTGAGCAAGCCGTAGGGCCACGCGACACCACGATTCCGGCCGGCACCCGCCGGCCGGAGTTTTTTCGTTTCATGTCACACAAGTCTGCGGCCCGCGTGTGGGGGGTGCGAGGGCGGCCCGCCGCCCACCCAACACAACCGAATCGAGGACACTCTCGTGGCTCATCTCTTCGTCCCGCAGCCGACCAATCCGTCGCTGCCCGTCTTCTTCAACGTGGACGGGGTGGTCGGGGCCGCCCCGGCCCAGAACCTTCGGGAGGACGTGCTGCTGGTGCAGTTCTACCTGAAGCTCATCGGCGATTCGCCGAGTGCCGTGTCCGATGCGGCGGTCATCGCCGCATGCAAGTTGGTGAAGGTGACTGGCACCATCGACCCGCAGACGATCGCCGCCATCAAAGCGGACCAGACGTGGAACAAGAAGCAGTCGCCGAGTACCGTCGTGGACGGCCGGGTCAGCCCGGCCAAAGGGTACTGTTACACCACCAACTCGCTCTGGTCGATCGTCGGACTGAACAAATCCGCCCAGCAACGGCACAAAGGGAACTGGCCGCGGATCGACAAGATCGCCGGCTGCCCGGACGAACTGAAGGCGATGGTGGTCCGCACGCTGGTCGGCACGTGAGCGGCGGGTCGTAGCATGAGTGCATCGCCCGTCGCCCACCGCAGTAGGTCAGTTCATGTTGCTCGCCTCAGACACCGTGGTGTCGGTCAGCCCGGTCACTCCGCCGGCGATGCCCGCGTTGCCGGCGGCGCTCCCGCCGGGGCCGAAGCTGAACCTGGGGTGCGGGCCGGTGCAACCGGCCGGGTGGGTGAACGCGGACGGCAGCGGGCGGGCGAAGCTGGCCGCGTGGGTGCCGTGGCTCGACCGCTTGTGCGTCAAGCTGAAGGTGGTGCCGCCCACCGAGTTCGGCCCGCACGTCCGCATCCACGACCTGACCCGCCCGCTCCCGTATGCCACCGACTCGGTGGCGTGTGTGTACGCCGGGGAGGTGTGGGAGCACTTCGAGTACGCGGACGCCGTGCGGCTGACGGCCGAGTGCGTGCGGGTGCTGGCCCCCGGCGGGGTGCTGCGGGTGTGCGTGCCGGACGGGGCCGAGTTCTGGGCGAACTACTTGACCCTGTACCGCGAGCAGATGGCCCGGCCGAAGGCAGCCCGCACGGCCGCCCCGCTGCGGGAGCAGGTGGGCAAATACTTCCGCGACATCTGCACCCGCAAGCGGTGGGTCGGGTCGATGGGGCACGTCCACAAGTGGCAGTTCGACGAGGTGCAGTTGGTGGCGTTGTTCGAGGCGTGCGGGCTGACGGGGGTGCGGCGGATGCCTTTCCACGACAGCCGCATCCCGGACGTGGGCGGCGTCGAGCGGTCGAACTTCCTGATCGTCGAAGGGGTCCGCACCATCCAAAAACTTCTCGCACTTGGTGCACTGCGTGCTGCTACGGTGGGTGGCAGCAGGTGCATTTCAATTGATATGAGGTCTCGGCGCGCAGTACTCTACCTCACCGAACTTGAGCTTGAGAAACGCGCCAAACTGCCTGATACAACAAAAGCGCTTGTGGACGCGCTTGATCGTGACGGTACGCTTCGCATAGAAACTGCCGTTGCAACAGAAGATAAAGTATACATTGTCGGTGACGGGCAATACCCTGGGGCGCAGACCATAACGCGCGAACACTTCATCGAACTTCTCCTCACAACATCGCTTTTCAGTAATCACACCGTACTCCACGGCTATGAACGATTCTTTAGTATTCTTGCAGCAAACCAACCCGCGCTTGATGACGCGTATCATCCCCTCACCATGCGCACCGGAGTGCGTCTATGAGCCGCTCCACGTTTAGTATGTTGCTCTTTGCAGTCATCGCTGTTCTTCTCACGTTCGTTCTTGCCCCTACAGTGTCGGGGCTTGAGTTCACGCAACCACTTGAAGGTGCTCAGTTCGCTGAAAACGAGACGATTCTTTTCAGTTGGGACGAGCAACCCATAACGTTCACCATCACGGG
>JANNQE010001037.1:0-5245 GCA_031441625.1 Planctomycetia bacterium | reverse complement strand
CGTCTCCGCCTCGCGGCAAACCGAGGCGCTCGCTACGCCTACCGCCCGACGGCGGGCGTGACGGTCAGCGTCGTCTCCTTGCCGTCTCGAAGCACTACCACCGGCACCGCCTTGCCGGCTTTCACGAGACTCGTCGCAATGGCGGCGTCGCCCGGGCTGTCGGTCCACCGGCCGTCGACGGTGAGCAGGCGGTCGCCGGCCTTCACGCCCGCCTTCGCCGCCGGCCCGTCGGCGTACACCGCCTTCACCGTCACCCCGTCCTTGTCGTCGTCCTTCTCCTTCGCCACGTCCAGCCCCCACACGCCCGTCGGCTTCACCACGCGGGGCTTGTTCAGCTTCTCCACGTCGCTGATGCTGGCCATCATGTCGGCCATGTAGTCGCCCGGTTTGTACCCGTTCGGGGTGAACGTCAGTTCCTTCTTCTGGTAGTCCACGGTCATGGAGTACCGGGCGAAGAAGGGGAAGCCGATCAGCCCCTCGACGGGGCCGGACTCCTTCTTGAAGGCGTCCGAGATGGCCTGTACGGTCGGGTGATCCATCACCACCGCGGTCGTCTTGGCCGCCTTCACGCTGCCCAGTTCCATCGTCGGCACTTCCACCTGGTTCATGCCGCCGCCGAGCATCCCCATCAGCCCGCCGCCACCTGCCTTCTTGGTCAGCCCGGCCTCTTTCGCCGTCTTGCTATTGATGATGGTGAGCGGCGCGCCGGTGTCCAGGATGAAGCGGTACGGCCCCTTGCCGTCGAGCATCACCTGCACGACGAAGTGCCGCGACGGGAGCAGTTCGATGGGCACCACGATGGGTGCCTCCGGCTTCTTCGGCTCGTCCTTCGGCGTCGGCTTGTCTTGGGCGACGGCCGGGAGGGTCGCCAGCCCGAGCAGGATCGCCAGCAGCTTGCGCAGCATGATTACAGCCCCCCGCCGAGTTTGATGCCGAACGTCTTTTTCTCCCCGCCGCGGTCCACGGTCAGTTTCACCGTGTCGCCCACGTTCGCCTTGCCGAACACGCGGGCCACGTCGCCGAGCGTGTCGAGCGACGTGTCCTTCACCGAGTCCAGTGTGTCGCCGGCCTTCAGCCCCGCGTCGTCGGCCGGGCTGCCCTTGAGCACCGCCTTCACCACCAGCTTCTTATCCTTCTCCTCGATCTCGATGCCGACGAACCCGCCCGGCTTCACCTCGAAGTTCGGCTTCACGCCCATGAACCCGGCCAGCGCCTTCATCATGGGGCCCATGAGCTCCAGCCCGCCCTGCCCGCCGCCCTTGCCGCCGATGCCCTTCACCTCGGGCGGGTCGAAGTCGAGTGGCACGAACGCCAGCTTGTCGCCGGTGAAGTCGTAGGTGATGCGGAACTTGGCCAGCACGTTGTACCCGATGACGCCGTGCAGCTCGACGCCGGCCAGCCCCATGCCGTTCATCCCTTCCAGTTGGAACAGGTCTTCCACCCGCCCCTGCGCCTTGTCCACCTTCAGCCCGCCTTCGAGTACGAACGAGTCGAACGACCCCCAGCCCTTGTCGTCCTCCTTCAGCCCCACCTTCTTGGCCAGTGCCTTGGAGATGAACACGGCCGGCGCGCCGGTGTCCAGGATGAAGTTGAACGGCCCCTTGCCGTTCAGTTTGGCCCGCACGAGCACGTGCTTGGTGTCGGTCAGGCGGTACGGCACTTCGGCTTTCGTCTCGGCCTTCGGCTTGTCGGCCGGCTTGTCGCCTTTGGGCGGCGGGTCGGCGGCGAACGCGCACAGGGGCACGAGTGCCGCCAGCGCACAGAGCATGGTTCGCACGGTGTACCTCGGGGTGACGGGAGACTGCTACGAGATTCTACCCGTGAAGGTTTCGGGAGGGCGGGGAAAAGGGCGAACCATATGTCATCGCCGGGAGCTTGCGACCGTGCGGCCGTGTTCCCCTCGCAAGCTCGGGGCGATGACAAGGTGGCTGGTCACGTTGAACACCTCCTCCCCATGACATGGAGAGGGGGACGGGGGGGTGAGGTCTCCAACCCGCCTCCTACAACATCCGCTCCCCCACCCGCGAGGACACCCGTGGACCGGCACCAGCTCGAACAGGTACTCCGCCGGGTCGACCCGTCGGTGCGGCTGGTGAACGAGCGGCACCTGCGGCGGGGGCTGCGGCGGCTGACCGACCTGGGCCTGCGGGTGGCGACCGGCCTGGAACACGCCCACCGGCTGCGGGTGGACCAGTTGCGACAGGCGGGCGACTTCGCGGCGGCGGTGGCGGACGGCGACGGCGACACGCGGTTGCTGATCGTCGAGCCGGGCGACCGCATCGGGCGGACGCTGACCGATGCCGACTTGCTGCGGGTGTACTGGGAACTGCTGTTTGAAGCGGCGGTGGTGGACCAGTTGACTGGTGCGGGTACGGAACGCTGGGCCGAGTTGGGTGAAGCGGGCGCGGTGGAAGCGAAGTTCCGCCTCCGCCGCGGGCAGGTGCTCCCGCCCGACCCGACTGCAGTCGAACAGTACGCGGCGTTCGTCGGCGAGTTCCTCACCCTCCACCGGTTCGCCCCGGAGGTGTTGAAGTTCACATACCCGTCGATCCACGCCGACGTGGTGGAACGGCGAGCCGAGAAGGATGTGGACGCCGACGACCTGTACGCCCGCACCCGCCCGGACGGTGCCGCCGACCCCGACCGCAGCGAACACGTCACGCCGTCCCCGGCCGAAGAGTCGTTCCCCGCGCCCGCTTCGCCGCAGGCGCTGCACGACCTCGCCACCCGCGCCGCTGCCACCGGCAACCTGGTCCGCGCCGCCCTACTGCACACCCGCGCCGCCGCCCGACCTGCCGCGGTCACGGCCGTCACCGAGGGGCTGATTCCCAAGCTGGGCAAGCTGTTCGCGTGGGACCGCGACGAGCGGAAGGCGTGGGCCGACGCCCTCGTCGCCCTGCTGCCGGCCGCCGCCCGCTGGTACTGGTCGCCGGCCGCGATGGGCTTGTACGACCTGCAAAAGATCCCCCTCGACCTGAGCAAGGAGTTGTTCGCCGTGGACCCGGCGGCGTGGGTGCGGAGCCTGTTCCGCGTGCCGCTCGTGCGGAAGCTCACCCTCGCCCGGCACGCGGTGCTGCTCAAGCACTTGCGGGCCGCCCGCAAGCACTTCGGTCGCCTGCCGAGCGTGCTGGCGAACCCCGTGCTGGCGCTGTTGGAGAAGGAGATTGCCACCGCCGACGCCGAGTTGCGAACGAAGCTACGGCCGGTCGTGCAGGCCACGCTCGCCGGCATTCTGGTGCCGCACCACACGCCCGAAGCGGTGGCCCGCGACACCATCGCCGAGGAGGTGATCGACACCATCTGCCACCGCGGGCACGCACGCTTGGGGGACTTGCGCGACGCCATCGCCCGCCACGCCTTCAAGCTGGACGACTTGGCCGGGCCGGGCGAGTTCATCAAGGGCGACGCCCTGCTGCGGGCCGATGCCGCGCTCGGCCGGGCGCTCGACGGCCTGTACCACCCCGGTGAAGTCTACCTGCGGGCGATCCAGCGGGGCAGCTCGCTGGCGTTCGGCACGAGTGTCGGCCGGTGGCTGACGAAGTTCGTGGTCATGCCCTTCGGCGGGGCGGTCATGGTGGTCGAGTTCGGCAAGTACATCTGGCACGAGCTGGGAATGCTGTACGGGTTCATCAGCAAGGTGGTGGGCGACCTCGACCCGACCCCGGACCCGGTGCCGGATGAAGTCGTCCACCACGCCAAAGACAAAGGGCACGTCGAACTGTTCACCCCGCCGACGGTCGCCGCCGTCCTGCTGCTCGGCGTGCTGTTCCTCTTCCTGCTGCACTCGCCGCCGTTCCGGGCGTTCGTCGGCAAACTGCTCGGTCACGTCGGCCGCGGGCTGAAGTGGCTGTTCGTGTCCGCCCCGTCGTGGGTGTGGAACTCGCCGCCCGTCCGCGCCGTCCGCACCCACCCGATCCCGCGCCTGTTCGCCGACCGCCTCGGATGGCCGCTCGTGGCGGGCGTGGTGGTCGCCACATCGCTCTGGCTGTTCCACGCCAGTTGGCCGCGGGTGCTGTGGTGGGGCGGGGGCACGTTCGCCGTGTTAACAATCCTTTTGAACACCCCATCCGGCCGCTGGTGGAAGGAGTGGGTGGCCGAGACCTGCTCCGACGGCTGGCGGGTGATCCGCCGCGACCTGCTGCCGAACCTGCTGGGGTTCATCACGTGGCTGTTCCGCGAGGCGTTGACTTTCATCGACCGCGTGATTTATTCCGTGGACGAGTGGCTACGGTTCCGCGAGGGCCAATCGAAGCCGGCACGGGCGGGCAAGATCCTCCTCGCCTTCCTCTGGTTCCCCGTCGCCTACGTGTGGCGGTTCGCGTTCTATCTGCTCGTCGAGCCGCAGGTGAACCCGGTCAAGCACTTCCCGGTCGTCACCGTTTCACACAAGCTGCTGATTCCGATGATCGTGCCCGTCGCCGATGTCACCGGGCTGAACCCGGCCACTGTCGGCGGCATCGCGTCGGGAATTCCCGGCATCTTCGGGTTCATCGTGTGGGAGCTGAAAGAGAACTGGCGACTGTACTCGGCGAACCGCCCGAAGCGGCTGCGACCGCTGCCCATCGGCCACCACGGGGAGACGGTGTACGGCCTGCTCACGCCGGGCTTCCACTCGGGCACCATCCCGGCAGCGTTCGAGAAGGTGCGGGCGGCGCTGGTGCGGGAGCGGCACACGGCACGGGTGGCGAAGGTGCGGAAGGCGCTCGACGATTTGCACCACGCCGAAGACGCCGTGCGGAAGCTGATCGACCGCGAACTGCTGGCGCTACCCCGCATGTCGAAGGCGTGGGCCGGTGTGTCGGCGACCGTCGGGGCGGTCCACTTGGGCCTACAGCGAGTGACGGCCGAGGTGGTGTTGACCGGGCACGAGGCGTGGCCGACGGTCGTCGAGTTCGCCCGCCTGGATCGCGGCATCGTCGGCCGGGTGTTCGCCCGCGGCGCACTGGACAAGCTGTCCACCGAGCAGCAAGCGGTATGGAACCAGGCACTGAAGGGCCTGCTGGCGAAGGGGGCGGCGGCCGACGGCCCCGAGTGGGCCGGGTGGGTGGCGTTCTGGGACCGTCAATAATGGAACCGGGAACGTAGTGACCGGGTGTGCCCGTGTCCGCCACCCGGTCACTGCGTTCCCGGTTCCACGTCACCCCCTTGCGTTTACGCCCCCCCCCCCCGCCCCAACCCCCCCCCCCCCCCCCCCCAAACCCCCGGGGCGGTGCCCACCCGCGGTGCCCGGGTGCGACACGACCCC
>JANNQE010001036.1:0-4006 GCA_031441625.1 Planctomycetia bacterium | reverse complement strand
CCCGCCAAGAGTCACCGACGGCGGGGGTCGCCGGGCTGTGCCCGTCTCGCCCGCCCTACGACTACAAACTTCGAGGCGACGGTCGAGACACCAAATGAACAAGGGGGACGGGTTTCCCCGTCCCCCTCGCCTCTGGCACCCGGCATGACGGCCGGGGTTGGCCGTGTCGTTACGGCAGTTCGACGTTCTCCTCGGCCGCCTTCTCGCGGAGCTGCTTCATCCCCCGCACGTTGATCTGCCGCACCCGCTCCTTCGTGATGCCGAAGTGGTTGCCGATCTGCTCCAGCGTCATCTCCTCGCTCCCGTCGATGCCCGTCCGCATCCGGATCACCTCGCGGGTGCGGGGGTCCAGGTGCTCGAGCAGGCGGTTCACCCGCTGCTTGGCCTGCTCGGCCGCCATCAGCAGCTCGCCCTCGTCCGAGTGCGTGTCCATGCGGTGCTCGAGCATCTCGTCGTGCCCGGTCACGTACTTGGTGCGGTGGGTGAACTCGTCCGGGATGCTGCGGGCGAAGTTCTTCACGATCGCCCAGGTGGCGTAGGTGCTGAACTTGAACCCGCGGCCGTAGTCGAACTTCTCCACCGCCCGCATGAGCGAGATGTGGGCGTCCGACTTGAGCTCGTCGAGACCCTGGTTGATCTGCGTGTGCTGGCTGGCCAGCTTGTGGACCAGCCGCAGGTTGCACTCGATCAGGATGTCCCGCACCCCCTTGACCCGCGCCCACAACTGCTCCACCTCGGCCAGGTCGCTCACCCGCACCTTCACCGGGTCGATCCGCTCCTGCACCTTCTTGATCAGGTGCTTGAGGAAGTTCATCTTGCGGAACAGGTGCTGCTCTTGCTTGAAGTTGAGCAGGGGCCGCTCGTACAGGTACGTCATGTGCGCCTCCACGTCCTTCGGGGCGCGCATCGACTTGATCTTGTCGTCGAACTCCTCCTGGTCGGGCATCGGCCCGCCCATCTCGGCGTGCAGGGCCGGGTCGTCGAACGAGGCGTTCGGGATGTAGTCGACCGGCTGGCGGAGGAGTTGCTCGGCCCGCACCTCGTTGACCACGCGGTACATGCTCGAGCGGGTCCGCTTGAACCGCTTGGCGATCAGGTCCATGGGCTTGCCCTCCTGATAGGCGTCGTAGATCTTCTGTTTGGCGGTCGCGTCCAGCGGCCCGCTCGTATCCGGGAACACGGCCGCGTCCGGGTGGGCGCGGTCGAAGTTTTTGATCGTGTACCGCACCGCCTCGGCGCTCCGCCCCAGCCGTTCGGCGATCCGCCGGCTGACCCCGGTGAGGGTCTCGCCGCGGGCCGCCAGGTTGCGGGCGTCGAGCAGGATGCGGTCCTTCTCGTCGTCGGTCAGGTGGCTGAACCGCCCGCCGCGGCTCACCTGCACGCGGTGCGTGCGGGCGAACTCTTCCACCGCGCTCAGCGGGAAGCCCAATTGTCGCTTGCCGTCGCGGAGGACGCGGCGGCACTGGAGGCCGAGCAGTCGCCAGCGGGTCACCGTTTTGGTGGACACGTGGAACCGCTCGCTCACCTCCTCCAGGCTGAGCATCGGCTCGGCCGCCAGTTCGATGGGAACCGGCGGCAGGGACCGCTCCAACCGGCGGATCATGGCCGCCAAGTCGTGCTGGAGGTCACGGCCGGGGAAGGTCAGGTCCGGGTGCGCGGCGGATCGGAATTCGGTCACCCGGAAGCAGACGAACTGGTACGGGTACACGCGATCCGGCACGATCTCGGACAACAGTTTCTCGGCCTTGGCCAGTTGCTCGGTGCGGCGCACGACGGGCGCGAACCGCACCTGCTGGTCGGCGAGTTCCTTCAGGGCTGGCTGCTTGAACTCGGTCACGATCCGTCTCCTCGAACGCCTGGCGGCGTAGTCTGAACAGAGGTCCGTCCTGTTGCGAGGTCAGCCGGCGGAGTTGGTCCGACGGCCGAGGGAGCGTACACTGCACTGCGATTCGTTTCGACCGGGTGACGGTGGCACAGGCATTCCTGCCTGTGGGGTTCGTCCGCTTACACCGCCACCCTTCCACTGAGCTATACAGGACTCGGCCAGTTCTCTTTCCCGCTTCGTGTGTCGGAAGTTTGCCTTTCGAGCGTGCTTGCGACAACAAACGGGATCGGATATCCGGAGGAGTCCGGAGGCTCAGAGCGGGTTCGGTGGGGAGAAACGGACTTTGCGAGTCGAGCTTCTCGTGCGACCAGCCGGGGAGATGATCAGAGCACGCGCTGTGCCAAGTGTCCGTTCACCCCGCCGATTTCCCCCGCTCGTCCGGTTCGTCACGCCCAAACCGCTTCACCACTAGTAGTTCTTCGCCGGCCGTCGCTCAAAATTTTCTCAGAATACCCTCAGGCTCTCATACCAATACCGGTGCGGTTCGCACTTTTCACCAGCCCCGGCAACTCTGACACGACTCGACTGCATCTTTTCAATCCACGCAGTCGTTTCCGCCCACGCACGTTGCGGCCGACACCTTCCGCGTAACTTCCCTATCACGCGCCGCCCCCTTACAACGTCTCTCGAACGCGCGAATTCACGCCGGTTGCGCTCAAGTCGGCCGCACAAAGCGTTTACAATTCGCCTGCCGCACGCCCCGGAGAATCGCCATGTCCGCCACCCGATTCGTTCTGCTCGTGGCCGTCATTTCGGCATCCGTCATTGCGACCGCTGCCGAACCGGCGGTCACACTGGCCGAACCCGTCGACGACAAGAGCGTTTGCCGCGTGGAGGTCAAATCGAGCATCAGCGGGAAGATCCGCGTGCCGGTCGGAGAGGGGAAGCCGGCGAAGGTGGTGGACCTGAGCGGCGGCCACCATTTCCAGTATGACGAACGCCCGCTCACTTCGGAAGAGCCGACCGACAAGAAACTGGTTCGCGCCTACCGCACTTTCGAATTCACCCGCACCATCGGCGGGCAGGAGCAGAAGGCGAGCGTGCGGCCGGAGGTGCGGCGGATGGTGGTGCTGCGGTCGGGCAAGGGGAAGAAGGCCCCGTTCAGCCCGGACGGCCCGCTCACCTTCGACGAGATCGACGTGGTGAAGAACGACCTGTTCTGCCCCACCCTGGTGGCCGGCCTGCTGCCGCCGAAAGCCGTGACGCCGGGGGCCAAGTGGCAGGCCCGCGACGAGGCCGTCATCGACCTGACCGACCTGGACCGCATCGATAACGGCGGCATCGACGTGGAGTTCGTCGGGGTGATCGAGTCGAACAAGAAGAAGTACGCCAAGCTGGTGCTGAGCGGGACGGTGCGGGGGCAGAACGAGGACGGGCCGAACCGCCAGCAGATCGACGGCACCGCCTACTTCGACCTGGAGGCCAACCGCCTGAGCTACCTGAAGCTGAACGGCGTCCACGAGATGCTCGACGACAAGGGGCAGGCGACGGGCAAGATCGAGGGCAGCTTCACCCTCACCCGCGAGGCCAGCCCGAAGGCGGACGAGTTCACCGACGCGGCCCTGAAGGGGGTAGAACTGAAGCCGACCGACGACGTGACGCAGTTGCTGTACGACAACCCGGACCTGGGGGTGAAGTTCCTGCACCCGCGGCGGTGGCGGGTGGGGGTGGTGCAGGGCAAGCAGTTCACCCTCGACGAGCCGCAGGGCGGGGGCGTGCTGTTCACCATCACCACCGCCGCCAAGACGCCTACCGCCGCCGCCTTCCAGGGCGAGGTGAAGGACTTCCTGGCCAAGCAGAAGGCGAAGGTGTCGCCCATCCCGGAGCCGAAGCGGTGGCAGGCGAAGCCGATGATCGACCGCTTCGGCATCGACGCCGAACTGGACACCCGCAAGGCGCGGATGGAGTACGCGATCCTGACGACGGCCGACGGCGGCATCACGATGGCCGCCCGCCTGCCAGAGAAGCTGGCCGCCGAACTGTCGCCCGACCTGGACCGCGTGCTGAAGACGCTGACCGTCACGAAGAAGATCGCCGATACGAAGTAGGTGCCGCGAGCCGAGCGGCACGGCTGGTAGGGTGGTCCGCTCTCTCCGAGAGCGGGTTCGATTTCGCTCTCGG
>JANNQE010001035.1:0-3964 GCA_031441625.1 Planctomycetia bacterium | reverse complement strand
CGGCAGCACGAACGGCTGGTGGATGTGCCCGTGCAGCCACAACCCGACGCCCGCCTCCTTCGCCGCCGCCAGCGCCGCCGCGTGATCGACCAGCCGGTGCGACCGCTGCTCGACCCGCCCGCTCGCCGTCCGCAAAGGGTAGTGCGTGACGAGGATCTTCGGCCCGTCCAACACGCGGCACAGCTTGACGAGCCGTTCCAGTTGGGCCTTCCCCGCCGTCCCGCGGGCGGTGGTGTTCAGCACGCTCGGGTGGCTGCTGTTCAGGCACACCACCCACAGGTGGCCGAACCGCCGGGCGAACGGGTAGCGGTGTTCGTCCACCCGCTCGCCCTCCAGCCACGGGCCGAAGTGCGTCTCGAAGTGGCCGATGCGGATGTCGCGGCGGGTGTAGTAGTCGTGGTTGCCGGGCACGCACACGGCCGGCGGCAGGGTCGTGTCGTTCACGCCGAGCGTGTGAGCGGCGAACGCGAACTCCGGCTCGAACGCCAGCTTGGTCGCGTCCCCGGAGAACAGAACCCCGTCGTGCCCGCGACCGCGCGCCGCGGCGATCATCGCCTCGGCCACCGTCGGCGCGTGCTTGAACCGCCGCCCGCGGCCGAGCAGTTTCACGTTCACCCACCCCATCGCCTTCTTGCTGAACACGTCCCGCGGACGCCAGCCGAGCTTCGGCACCGTCAGGTGGACGTCCGAGTAGTGCAGGAAGCGCAGCATGGCGGGACGCGGAAGTAGGGGTACTAGTAGAATCTTATCAACCGTACCCCAGGCCTCACGGCCTGGGCTATAGGAACCGCCCCTTCGGGGCGGACAGGTTTCTGGGTGCCGAAGGCACCGCGACCTGAAAGGTCGCCTCCCCCAGCCCAGGCCGTGAGGCCTGGGGAAGAGTAGCGCCGATGACGAAGTTCGACTTCACCGGCAAAGTGGCCCTCGTCACCGGCGGCAGCCGCGGCATCGGGGCGGAGCTGGTCCGCTCCTTCTGGCGGTGCGGGGCGAGCGTAGTGGTTCACTACTTCGCCGACCCGGACGGGGCGAACGCGAAGGACGCCGCCGCACTCGCGGCGGAGTTGACCGACGGGCCGAAGGTGCTCACATTGGCCGCCGACGTGCGGGACGCCGGGCAGATGGAAAAACTCATGACGGACACCAAGGCGGCGCTCGGCGGCATCGACGTGCTGGTGAACAACGCCGGCATCCTGAAGGACCGCACCATCAAGAAGATGACGCTGGACGAGTGGCACGCGGTCATCCAGACGAACCTGACCGGCGTGTTCCACGGGTGCAAGTACGGAGCGGACGTGATGAACGACGGCGGGCGGATCGTGAACATCGCCAGCGTCGCCGGACTGGTCGGCTTCCCCGGCCAGGCGAACTACGCGGCGGCGAAGGCCGGCGTGATCGGCATGACCCGCGTGCTGGCGAAGGAGCTGGCCCGGCGTGGTATCACCGTGAACGCCGTCGCGCCGGGGGTGGTGGAGACGAGCATGATGGCCGACATCCGCCCGGAGATGCGGGCCGAGTACGTGAAGCAGATCCCCCTCGGCCGCTTCGCCACCACCGCCGACATCGCCAACGCCGTCCTGTTCCTGGCCAGTGCCGACAGCGGGTACATCACCGGGCAGGTGCTGCCCGTCACGGGCGGCTGGCTGGTGTAGGTGCCTACAATTCCCGCATGACGCCAACCCCCGCGATCCGCACCGTCGAACTCCGCCGCACGTACAAGAAGCCCCGCAAGCGGTGGGGAAAGAAGTCCGACCCGAACGCCCCGACCGAGTTCGTCGCCCTCGACGGCGTCAGCCTGGAAGTGCAGCCGGGCGAGCTGTTCGGCCTGCTCGGCCCGAACGGGGCGGGCAAAACCACCCTCATCAAAATCCTGACCACACTCCTCGCCCCGTCGTCCGGCACCGCCTGGGTGGACGGGCACGATGTGGCCGTCGATCCGTTCAGCGTGCGGCCGAAGATCAACATGGTGAGCGGCGGGGAGACGAGCGGGTACGGCATCCTGAATGTGAAAGAGAACCTGTGGCTGTTCGCCCGCATCTACGGCATCCCCACCGCTGAAGTGAACGCGCGAATCGAGAAGATGCTCGACGTGGTGCAACTGGCCGACAAGGCGACCAGCCGCGTCAGCCACCTGAGCACCGGCCAGCGGCAGAAGATGAACTTCTGCCGCGGGTTCATCACCGACCCGAAGATCCTGTTCCTCGACGAGCCGACGCTCGGGCTGGACGTGACCAGCGCGCGGGCCATCCGCAAATACCTCCGCGAGTGGATGGGCGAGAAGCCCGACCGCACCCTTTTGCTCACCACGCACTACATGGCCGAGGCCGACGAGTTGTGCGACCGTCTCGCGATCATCGACAGCGGCAAGGTGATGGCGTGCGACACCCCGGCGAACCTGAAGCGACTGGTGCAGAAACACCGGCTGTTCGAGATCAGCGTCGAACCGGGGGTAAACGCCTTGCCCGACCTGGGCCGCATCCCCGGAGTGCATCAGGCCACCCGCACCGACACGCCGACCACGGCCGACCTGCGGGTCAGCCTGGACGACGAGTCGGCGGTGGGGGCGGTGGTGCAAGCGGTGGTGCAGAGCGGGGCGAAAATCCTCACGCTCAACAAGGTGGAGCCGACCCTCGAAGACGTGTTCATTCAGCTGGTCGGCCGCAAGCTGGACGCCGACGCCGGGTAGCCGCGACCGCATTTCTCACTCGTCCGCGGTGAACTGCTCGAAGAACTGCTCGTCGAGCAACTTCATGCGGCCCCCGCGGGTGGGTACACCAGTTCTTGTGACGAGGTAAGGCACGCCTGCATATCATCCGTCGTCAGGCCGGGGTAGTTCCGCAGGATTTCCCCTTCCGGCCAGCCGTCGGCCATCAAGCCCAGTAGGAACTCGACACTCAGCCGTGTGCCCCGGACGACCGGTTTCCCAACCAGCACGGCCGGATCAACCACGATGCGCTCAGTCATCAGTCGCCCTCCAATTCACTCAGTGTACACCCCCGCCTGTCCGTTCCCGCCCGCACTCCGAGAATAGGCGCATCCGGTTCACCGCACTCACACGGGATCGCCCTCATGTCGAACAGCTTCAACGCCCAAGGCTCGCTCACCGTCGGCAATAAAGCCCACACCGTCTACCGCCTGGCGGCCGTGGAGGCGGTCATCCCGCAGGCGAAGAACCTGCCGTTCAGCCTGAAGATTCTGCTGGAGAACCTGCTCCGCTGCGAGAACGGGCTGAGCGTGCGGAAGGCCGACATCGAGGCCCTGGCGAGGTGGAACCCGGCCGCCGAACCGGACACCGAGATCGCCTACACCCCCGCCCGCGTGCTGCTGCAAGACTTCACCGGCGTGCCGTGTGTTGTGGACCTGGCCGCCATGCGGGACGCCATGAAGGCACTTGGCGGCGACCCGGCCAAGATCAACCCGCTGGTGCCGTGCGAGCTGGTCATCGACCACTCGGTGCAAGTCGACAACTTCGGCACCTCCACCGCGTTCGCCGAGAACACCAAGCTGGAGTACGAGCGGAACCAGGAGCGGTACACCTTCCTGCGGTGGGGGCAGAGCGCCTTCCGCAACTTCAAGGTGGTGCCGCCCGAGACGGGCATCGTGCATCAGGTGAACATCGAGTACCTGGCCCGCGTGGTGTTCGTGAACGAGAAGGGCGACGCCTACCCGGACACGCTGGTGGGCACCGACAGCCACACGACGATGGTGAACGGCCTGGGCGTGCTCGGCTGGGGCGTCGGCGGCATCGAAGCCGAAGCCGCCATGCTCGGCCAGCCGGTGTCCATGCTCATCCCGCAAGTGGTCGGCTTCAAACTGAGCGGCAAGTTGAAGGAAGGGGCGACGGCGACCGACCTCGTGCTGACCGTCACGCAGATGCTGCGGAAGAAGGGCGTGGTCGGCAAGTTCGTCGAGTTCTTCGGGCCGGGGCTGGCCGAGCTGCCGCTGGCCGACCGCGCCACTATCGCCA
>JANNQE010001034.1:0-4940 GCA_031441625.1 Planctomycetia bacterium | reverse complement strand
CTTGGCCGCCCAGTTGAACGGGCGGGTGACGGCGACGATGGCCCCCCGCTTCTGGTTCGCCCCCCACGTCGGCTTGGAGTCCACCCACTCGACCACGTGGTACGGCCGGAGATCGGCGGCGGGGGTGGTGAGGGCGTTCTTGAGGTGGTCACAGAACGCCTGGATGTGCCCCTTCGACCACTCGTACGTCCGCGGGGAGCGGTGCTTCTGGCACCAGTCCAGGAACTTGTCGAACACCTCGGCGACGGTCAGGGCGGCGGAGTGGCCAGGATGTGTGGCGGTGGGAGTGGGCTTGGCCCGCTCCACCATGAGCGAGTGGAAGGCCGCCCAGGCGACCTTTTCGGTCTCGGCATTCTGCGGGCCGTGAGCCAGCCTGATCTGCTGCGTGCCGAGCTGAACATACCAGCCGCGGCCGGTGCGGAAGAACGGTTTGGGTTGGTGAGCCATGCGGCCCTCCGGGTGAGACCGGAAGTTCTCTGCCAGAGTGGCAGAGCCCAAGTGTCTGGGTGCTCGGAATTGCCTGATTTTTAGAGTGGGCAGTCCCGGGGTTGAACCGGGGACCTAGCGATTTTCAGTCACCGTCGATGAGGCCCGTCTTGAAGTCAAAACTCCCAAGATTTCAGGCACTTTACCACTTCTCGCCGCCATTGCAAGGGCACGCATCCGTTGCGTGAACCATGCTGGAATTGCGGTGGTACCGCGCCGTTCTGCGGTATTTCGCGGTACGCCTGTCGGATCCGTTCGGAGGTTCACCGCGCCGTCCACGTCTCACCGTGGCCGGCAGGTTGCATTCTTGGTCAGGTCGAACTTGTCGGTGGTGTCCTATCGCCGTTGCACGGCGGGGAAGGTGATCCATTCGCGGATGGACCACACGTGATCCGTCAAGCCGGCGGCCATGGCGGGCGTTCGTGACCGCCACCGCCCGTCCGCCCCCTTCACCCGCAGGGTCCGCACCGGCCAGCAGAAGTTGTAGCTGAAGTCGCTGAACCGCGTGGCTGCCACGTGCACGTCCCAGTCCTTCGAGAACCCGTAACTCTTCCGCACCTTCCGACTGCACCGATTCCGGTCCGTCCCGTTGTGCCGCTCGACGAACGCCGCATTCACCACCCGACTCACCGCCGACATGGCCAGGGCCAGCCGCAGCCCGAACCAGGTGCCGAACACCAGGGTGGTGCTCACCGACACCACCCGCCCGTTCGCCCGGTGCTTGTGCACGGTGGCGTACGTCAGCCCGGCCGGCACCACCACCGTCGGGTTCCGCGGACGCCCCGGTCGCCCGGTTCGCGGGGGGGTGACCTCCCGCCCGTAGGCGGCGCGGATGGCGTCCGCGTAGACCGGGTACTCATCGGACGTGATGAGCCACGGGATCCGCCCGCCCGTCCGCCGGTGGAAGTCGGCCACCAGTTGATGCGTCGCCTCGGCCGTCCGCTGGCCGACCACCAGACTGACCACCAGCCGGCTCTCCGGGTCGAGGGCCACGTGGTCCCAGCAGTCGCCAACGGCCTGTTCGCCGGGGTCGCAGTTCCTCTCCTTCTTGGCCACGAAGTCCCACTTCTCGTCGAACTGCACTTCAGTCGTCGTCGGGGGAAAAAGCGACGAGCTCGTCGTGCAGGTGTTGAGCGTGACCGCCGGCGAGGCGGACGTCGTGGGTGACGGTGTCGCGGTGCACGCCGACGAGTCGGGCCGTCTTGCGGGTGCCCACCCCCTCGGCCACATGGGCGAGGAGGTCGGCCACCGTGTCGGGGGGCAAGCGGGTGTCGAATAGCGGGGTGCCCTTCCGCTCGGAGAAGCGGGCGTGGCAGGTGCGGCAGCGGAGCATCCGCGTGCGGCGGGGGCCGTACCGGGCGGTGACCGTCAAGTTGCCGTGCCCCCGCTGGGCGTGGTCCGAGCAGTCCGGGTTGAGACAGCAGAAGCGGCTCAGGTCGTGTTCGTCCACGGGACTCCCTCCCACGGCGAAATGCCAGTCACACGGCCACAACACTCTACCGGACCAGTACTACCGCTTACAACACTAAGCTGACACCACCAGATCGCTGACCTCGTACGGGAATTCGAGAGCGAGTATCAGCGGAGCCTGCCGCCTGAAGAACGATCTGATCGCTGGTCGAATTGAGGAGCGCCGCGAGGCGATTACTACTTCGCCAGGTGAGCCTGAACCGCGTCGAACAATTCCTTCTGCGTCGGGTTGGTGGCGGTGTCACCCATTCCCAACCCGCTCGCCCGCACCTTCGCCGTGTCCGGGTTGGTCAGATCGACTTTTCTAAAGTGGGCATACCAGAGCGTGCCGGCCCGCAAGCCGGTGTCGTCGCACACGTACACCGGGCCGTCCTTCGCCGCCACCGCCGCGTCGAACGTCGCCGTCGCGTCGGGGATCGTCGCCGGACCGGTGGGAATGCCCACGAATTTCAGCCCCGCCGCCTCGCACACCGCTTTCACCGCGGTCACGTCGGCTTTCGGATCGTGGGCGTACACCACCGTCTTGTAACCGTTCTTCGCCAGCCACTCGTACCCGTCGAGACTCGGCTTGACCCCGCTCGCCACGTTCGGCTTGCCCTTCACCAGTTGGAAGTCGGACAGCCCGACCGGAGGCGATTCCGGCTTCGGCGACGCCTTCGAGTCGCGCTTCAGCGGCTCGCGCTCCTCTTCAACTTTCGGCCCGCTGCCGGGCAGGTCGAACGGCCCGCCGGGGGCGACCGGGTCGAGGAACACGTTGCGATCCGGCACCGGCTTGTTGCCTTCCAGCGGGGTCTTCTTCGATTCCGACGGGTTGTCGCTCAGCCTCTCCGGTGCCTTCTCGGGCGAGTCCGGCATCCGGTCGGGCACCAGCAGCTTCTTCGGCTTGATGGTCTCCGATGGCACGTCGAGGTTCTTGGGCAACGCCGGGTCGAACGGTTTCTTCGACTCCGACTCGTACGGCTTCACGGCGGGCTTCCGCGACTCCGACTCGTACGGCCGTGGCAGATCGAACGGTGAGCCGAATCCGCTCCCGCTCGGCGGCGGGAAGTACGGCTCGATGGGCGATTCCAGCCGCGGGGCCGGGCGGGTGGGGGTGTAGGTGTCGAAGCGGCGGCCGGCGTCGGGGCGGGCGGGCACGCCGGGGGCCGGAATGGTGGTGCCGCGGGGGGGGATGTAGCCGGGGTCGAAGTCGCGGCCTCGGTCGTCGGGGGCGGTGTCGGGGCGGGGCGTCGAGTTGCACGGCCGCAACCACCGCCGACAGCCGACGGGGGCGAGCAGCGTGAGGACGGCCAGGGTGGTCATTCCGATGCGCCGAAAGTCCACGGCCACACCTCGCCGAAGGGGACGAACTTGAGCGAATCGTACAACTTCGGGCGCAATTCCGAAGCCAGAGGTGGGCGTGATCGGTAAAAGTTGCACTCGGAAGTGGGGGAGCGTAGCGGTTGTAGCGGATGAGGGCATTGAAGTGCTCTGCTCGCTCCACGAGCGGTCGGCCTGAACCCGCTCGCGGAGCGAGCGGACCACTTCAGTGCCGGAAGTGCCGCACCCCGGTGAACAGCATGGCGATGCCGTGCTTGTCGCACGCCTCGATGCTCAGCTTGTCGTTCACGCTGCCGCCGGGCTGGATGATCGCCGTCACGCCCGCGGCCGCTGCCAGTTCCACGTTGTCCGGGAACGGGAAGAACGCATCGGAGGCCAGCACCGACCCCTTCGCCCGCTCGCCCGCCTTCTTCACCGCGATCTCCACCGACACCACCCGCGACATCTGCCCGGCCCCCACGCCGACGATTTGCGTGCCGGTCGCCAGCACGATCGCGTTCGACTTGACGTGCTTGGACACGAGCCACGCGAAGTGCATCGCGGCAGTTTCGTCGGCGGTCGGTTGGCGCTTCGTGACGCACTTCCACTCGTCCGGCTTGTCGGCCCCCACATCGCGGGTTTGCACCAGCAACCCGCCGTCCACGCGGCGGTAGTCAAGACCCTTCGGCCCACCGCTCAACGGGCCAGTCTTGAGCAGCCGCACGTTCGCCTTCCAGCCCATCAGGGCTTCGAGGGCGAACGGGTCGTAGTCGGGGGCGATCACACACTCGATGAACCGCTTGGCGGCCGGGTCCATGAGGGCTTCGGCGGTGGCAGTATCGACGGGGCGGTTGAACGCGAGGATGCCACCGAACGCGGAGAGCGGGTCGCCGTCCCAGGCGTGCCGGAACGCCTCGGCAAGCGTGTGGCAGGACGCCGCCCCGCACGGGTTGTTGTGCTTCACGACGACGGCAGACGGTGCGTCGAACTCGCGGACGAGGTTCAAGGCCGAATCGAGGTCGAGGATGTTGTTGTAACTCAGTTCCTTGCCGTGAAGCTGCTCGGCACTTGCGATGCACTTGTGTTCGTCTCGCGCCGTGATACCGGACTCGAAGTAGAACGCTGCTTTTTGGTGGGGGTTCTCACCGTATCGTAGCGATTGGGTCTGGTCGAAGGCGAGATACATCGTCATCGGCCAAGTGTCGTCCTCGGAGTCTTCGGGTTGAGTGCGAGGGCGGTTGAAGTATTGCGCGATGGAAACGTCGTACCGAGCGATGCGGGCGAAGGCCGCTCCCGCCAGTTGTTGCCTCATCCTCAGTGAGAGTGAACCAGCGTTGGCAGCGAGTTCCTTCAAAATGCTGCCGTACTGAATACTCAACGTCACCACCGCCACGCTCTCGAAGTTTTTCGCCGCGGCTCGCACCATGCACGGCCCGCCGATGTCGATGTTCTCGATGGCCTCGGCTTCAGTCACGCCCGGTTTCGCCACCGTCTGCTCGAACGGGTAGAGGTTGCACACCACGAGGTCGATTTCGGGCAGGCTGTGGTCGGCGAGCGTCTGCATGTGCTCCGGCTTGCTACGCTTGGCGAGCAGGCCGGCGTAGATGGCCGGGTGCAGGCCACCGAAGCGGTGGGCGCCGTGATCGCGCAGGGCCGGAACGCGCTGGAGCTGACCCGGCCGGTCT
>JANNQE010001033.1:0-2784 GCA_031441625.1 Planctomycetia bacterium | reverse complement strand
GAGCGGTTCCCGATTTCCGCTCTCGGCGAGAGCGGACCACCCTATCACTCACCGAATCCGCAATGACCACCACCGACAGCACGCCCGCCCGCCGCAACCTGACACTCCCCGAGTGGGGGCTGGTCGTCGTCCTCGCGCTCGTCAACTTCACCCACATCCTCGACTTCGTCATCGTCATGCCGCTCGGCGAGCGGCTGATGGACGAGTTGCACATCACGCCGAGCCAGTTCGCTCACATCGTGTCCGCCTACGGCATTGCCGCCGCGGTGGCCGGGGTGATCGCGGCCACGCTCGTGGACCGCTTCGACCGCAAGCTGGTGCTGCTCGTGGCGTACGGCGGGTTCATCGCCGCGACGGTGGTGTGCGGGCTGGTCCTCGACCCGGCCGTGGCGACAGGACTACTGCCGACGAGTGATGGGGACGTTAACCCCGTGTACGTCGGGCTGCTGGTGGCGCGGGGGTTGGCAGGCGCGTTCGGCGGGGTGGCGGCGTCGCTCATCATGACCGTCATCGGCGACACCTTCCCGGACCACCGGCGGGGCAAGGCCATCGGGGCCGTGACCTCCGCGTTCGCGGTGGCGTCGGTCGTCGGCCTGCCGGCCGGGTTGATGCTGGCGAAGTGGTTCGGCCGGGCGATGCCGTTCTACGCCATCGTCGCGCTCAGCGTGGTCGTCTTCGTCGTGGCACTCGTCCGCCTGCCGGCGGTGCGGAAGCACCTGGCCGGCCCACGAGCCGACCCCGTCGCGCAGTTCATCGCGGCGGTCGTGAACCCGAACCACTGGCGGTCGTTCGCGTTCACCCTGCTGCTGGTGCTCGGCACGTTCACCATCATCCCGTTCCTCGCCCCGTACATGCAGTCCAACTGCGGCAGGTCCGACACCGACATCCCGATCATCTACGCCGCCGCCGGGGTGTGTACGCTGGTGGGGATGAACGTCATCGGCTGGATGGCGGATCGGTTCGGCAAGCGGCCGGTGTTCGTCACCCTGGCGACGTGCTCGATGGTGATGACGCTGGTAATCACCAACCTGTCGCAGCTCTTCCCCGAGGTGGCGGTGGACCCGACGTTCGGGCTGGTGGTGACGATCATGGCGTGTACCGGGTTCATGCTGACGGCGGCCGGGAGAGCGGTACCGGCGCAAGCCATGATGCTGTGGAGCGCCGACCCGAAGTTGCGGGGGGCGTTCACGAATCTGAACTCGGCGATGTCGCATTTGGCCACCGGCGTCGCTCCAATGATCTCGGGTGCCATCATCAGCCGCGCCGACCCGCACAGTCCGCTCGTCGGGTACGACACCGCCGGGTATGTGGCCGTCGCGTTCGCGGCGGCCGCGCTCGGCGTGTCGTTCCTGTTGAAGACGCCGGCGGCGCGACCGAGCGTTCCAGTCCCCAGCCCGGAACCGAAGACCGAACCCACACCGGCCTGACGGAGCCACAATGTCCGCTGACGCCCCGCCCGCACCGACGACCGACGAGTCGAAAAAGCTCACCCGCAAGGAATGGGGCTTACTGCTCTTGTTGGCGGCCATCAACTGCGTGGAAATCACCGACGCCCTGTTGCTCACCCCCCTGGCCGTCACCCTCCAGAAGACCGACGGGAGCGGGATGGCGCTGAGCAAGCCGCAGTACAGCTACTGCGCCGCCGTGTACGGGTTCGCGGCGGCCACTTGCGGGCTGCTGGCGGCGCTGTTCGTAGACCGCTTCTGTCGCAAGCGGCTGGTGGTGTATTCCATGGTCGGGCTGCTGGCGTCAGTCGCGGCAAGCGGGCTGGCGTTCGACTTCTGGACGTTCTTCCTGGCCAGGCTGATCGCGGGGGCGTTCGGCGGGGTGACGGTGTGCGGCACGCTCGCCATCCTCGGGGATGCCATTCCCGCCCGGCGACAGGGGATCGCGCTGAGCATCCTGAACGGCGGATCGTTCGGCGTTTCGGCGGTCATCGGTCTGCCGGTGTGCGTGCTGACCCGCGACGTGGCGCAGAAATTCGGCCCAGCCTTCATACTCATCGCCGGCGTCGGTGCGGTGGTCTGGGTGTTGGCCGCTCTCCGCCTGCCGCGGATGATCGACCACTGTCGTGTCAGCCGGGCGAACCCACTGGTCGAAATCTCAAGGGTGGTGACGCGGCCGAGCCACTTGTGGGCGTTCGCGTTCATGCTGTGCAGCGGCCTGGGCGCGTACACCGTCATCCCATTCATGGCGCAGTACATCCAGACGAACTGCGGTGTTCCCGAAGACCAGTTCAAGTACGTGTTCTTGGCAATGGGGGCGTGCAGCCTGGGGGTGGCGGTGGGGGGGGGCGTCGCCACCGACCGCTTCGGCCGACGCCCGGTGTTCCTGGTCGGGGTGGCACTGTTCGCGGTCGCCACGCTCATGGTGACGAACCTCTCCACACTGAGCGCACCGCCGGTGAGTGTCCTCGTGGGCGGGGCGGTGGCGTGCCTGTACATGGGCGCGGCCGTCGGCCGGCTGGTGCCGGTGAACGCCATTATGCTGGCCGCCGCCCACCCGCCCGACCGCGGGGCGTACACCACCGTTTACAACTCGGTGTCGCTCCTCTCCACCTCGTTCGGGCCGCTCCTCGCGGGACTGATCGTCCCGGATAACGGGGAGAACACTCCCGTGGAGAACTACCCGGTCGCCGGTATGGTGGCCTGCGGGTTCTTGCTCGTGGCGGTGGTCCTGTCGTTCGTGGTGAAGCCACAAGGCGAGCGTACCCCGGGAGCGGGCGGGGGGTTTTTAGCCAAAAAAACCCCACACCCGCGCCGGCGGCCCCCCACCCAAAAGAGC
>JANNQE010001032.1:0-2722 GCA_031441625.1 Planctomycetia bacterium | reverse complement strand
TAGCCCGACGCGCGAGCGAGGGGCCAGTCGCCTCTGCGGACGGTCGGAAGGCAACGGGCGGGGTTGACCTTCCTGCTTCGCGACCGACTGGCTGGCCCCTCGCTCGCGCGTCGGGCTAACAGGTCGCGGGCCGGGTGGGCGTCTCCGGTTCGGGCGATCAGGCGACGGAAGCCGACAACACCACCCCTCCCCGTTGGGGAGGGGTCGCCGCGATGTGGAGCAATCGCGGCGGGGGTGGGGTGTCAGCCGGCGGTGAACACCACCCGGAAGCCGGTGCCGCTGTCACACGTGCTCGGCGACTGTGGGTGACGGTTCGACAGGCGACGTTTCAGCCCCCATGTGGCCCACATGGCACCGCGGCAGACGCGGAGGTCGTCGTCACTCTCCCGGCACACGGGGTCGGTCTCGGGGGCACGCTGGTAGTAACCGCGATCGAACAGGTCTTCACACCACTCGTACACGTTGCCGAGGTAGTCGAACAGCCCCCACGGGTTCTCAGGTGACTTGCCCACATCGCTCGTCTCTCCGCGTGCGATTGGATAATAGTCAGCCTCGGTTGTGGTTCCTGCACGACTGGCGTACTCCCACTCGGCCTCCGTCGGCAGGCGGACAGGTTGACCAACGTGTTCTGCGGCCCTCTGACAAAAGTGCTTCGCGTCGTCCCAGTTGACCTGTTCCACCGGCCGTTGATCACCCCGGAATTGACTCGGGTTGTTCCCCATCACCGCTCGCCACTGGCCCTGGGTGAGCGGGTGAATGCCGGTGTAAAAACCCTGCGTCAGTTTCACACTGTGGACAGGCCGCTGGTTATCGTGACTCCTGTAGCCTTGCCCACCCATCACGAACGACCCCGGCGGGCAGTAGGCGAATTCGAGCGGCACCCCGCCTGGAAGGAGGAGCGTGGTTCGCAGCAGTCGGCGGAGTGCCCAGCAGCCGACGAGGTGCGTGTCGTCGGATCGCAGATGGTTCAGCAGGGTGAAGTTGTCGCACCCGGCGTCTTCGAGGGCGTCGGCCAGAATGGGCAGGCGGTCGAGGGCGAGGTCGGTGGCGATGCCGCGGGCGAGGGTGCGTGCCGTCTCGGTCAGCCAGCGGTCATCAATGCGGAGGGCGGACGCGGCGTCGCCCGACGGGGTGTGCGAACAGGACATGACGGGTGTGCCCCACGGTGACACGAGATGCGGCGGACTACTTCCGCACGAGGGCGACGATCATCGCCACCACCGACGTGAGGAGTGCGCCGATTGCCGACGCGACCAGCCCGCGAAACCACGCCTCCTTCGTCTCGAACCGTTTCTTGAGTTCAATGAGGTCGGCCTTCAGCACGGCAACCGCCGAAGGGTCGGCATCCTTCCGCAATTGCTCCGTCCGTTCCTCCAGCCGTGCAACCCGCTCCGTCATGGTCGCCATCTGCCCATCCACCCGGCCCAGCGCGGCCTCTAGCCGTGATACCTCCTCGGGGTGGCGGCGTCCTTCATGGCCGCGTGCAGGGTCTTGACGCTCTCGATCAGGTCGAGCACCTGCTGTTTCAAGACCGCGACGGCCACTTCCGGTTCGTGAATCATCGCCGTGGGCGGATTTGGCCATCACTCCACCCCTCCGAGAACCGTGGGCAGGTTGAACCCCTTCACCCTCTCGTCCAGGAATCGCGAGTTCATGTCCATCCACATACTCTTGACCAGCCACAGCATCTCCGCGCGGTCGCGGAGCAGCGCTTCTGCCACGCGGAGTCGGTCGGTGCCGGTCCACCCGTCGGTGATCCGGAACTCGATCGTCGCGCCGCCCGCTTCGGGCAGGTCGAGGCGATCGAGCACCCAGCGGATGGCCATCCGCTCGTGCGGCCAGTGGCGGATGGCGGCGAGGGCGGCGGTCAGCCCCTCGCACACCGCCCGCAGCTCGGGGGCGTGGTCGAACCCGTCGTACGTCACACTCTTGAACATCGCTCGCCCTCGCGGTTAGCGGCCGGTGCTGAGGAACTCTTTGATGCTGCCCAGAATCGCCTCGCGGTCGGGGATGCGGCTGGCCACCACGTTCTCGTGCTCGTCCACCAGGGTGTCGATCGTCTCCATGAACTCGCCGCTCCCGTAGGGGCTTTCCACCTGCCCGTACCCGAACAGGTTCACCTTCGGCAGCAACTGCTCCTTCAGCAACTTCAGGCACTTCGGGTTGTCGTCGACCCAGTTGTCGCCGTCGCTGAAGTGGAAGGCGTACACGTTCCACTCGCTCGGCGGGAAGCGGGCGTCGATGACTTTGTTCGCCAGGTCGTAGGCCGTGCTGATCTTCGTCCCGCCGCTCTCGCGGGTGTGATAGAACGTGTGCTCGTCCACCTCGTGGGCGGCGGCGTCGTGGATGATGTACACGCGGTCCACGCCCTTGTAGTGGGCCTTGATCCAGGTGTCGATCCAGAAGCTCTCGATCCGCACGATCTCCTTCTGCTCGTCCGTCATGCTGCCGCTCACGTCCATCATGTAGATGACGCACGCCACCGCTTCCGGCTTCGGGAACTCCTTCCAACTGCGGTACCGCTTGTCTTCCCGTTCGGGGATGACCACCGGCCGGCCGGGGTCGTAGGTGCCGGCGGAGATCTGCCGCTTGAGGGCCAGCTTGTAGGTGCGTTTGTAGTGCCGCAGGCTTTCGGGGCCGACGGTGCGGATGCTGCTGTAGCGGTCCTTCACCGACACGATGTTCTTCTTCCCGCGGGGTTCGATGCGGGGTAGGGCCAGCT
>JANNQE010001031.1:0-8591 GCA_031441625.1 Planctomycetia bacterium | reverse complement strand
CGGAATGGTGCCATCACAGCACACATTCCGCCCCGCGGAGCGTGGCGGCGACACTCCCGTCACTCCTTCTTGTCGTCCAACTTCGGGTTCTCGTCCTTGTACCCGAACTCGGCCTTCAGCAGGGCGACGGCCACCTTGCGGTCGGCGGCGGCGGCGTAGGTGCCGAACAGCGGGGCGAACCCCGGCGCGCTCAGCACCCCGCGGTCTTCGGCCGACTGCGCCCCGCTCGGGTAGAGCACGTGGTTGACGAACAGGTGGTCGCGGGCGTTCGGCTGGTCGAGGCCGGCCACCACCAGCAGGTACAGGGTGGTCTTCGGCTGGTCTTCTACCAGGAAGGTGGTGCCGACGGGCGAGTCCTTCTTGGCCACCAGTTCGTCCCGCAGCTTGTCCGCCTCGTAGGGCATGGCCGGGTGCGACGGGTTGAAGGCGAACAGGGGTGCCGCCCGCGGCGGGTTGCCCGGCCCCTCCTCCGGCCCGATGAGCGTCTTGGCGACGGTGAACTGCGACACGCTGTCGAACTCCTGGAAGCGGGCGAACGCCGGGCTGGTGACGAACGGGTCGCGGAGCTTCTTCAGGGCGTCGGTCGCCCGCTGCTTGATCTGCACCTCGCCGGGGTTGTCTTTGCCGATCTCCCGGGCCGCGTCGTTCGCCGCCTGGCGGGCCAGGTCGCGGGCCTTGTTCATCTTCCAGATGGCCACGCACTTGTCCCGCGCCGCCTTGTCGCTGGTGAGCGACAGGGGCCGCACCGGGTCCACCTCGGCCGTCCGCCAGAAGGCGAGGAGCGGGGAGCCGGCCGACACGGACAACTGGCTCATGAAGGCGAACGGGGCGTAGTCCTGCCCGCCGCCGAACTGTTGCAACATCCGCCGGGTGCCCACCGGGTCGTACGGCCGCGGCACGTACAGCCCGCTCACCGGGCGGAAGTTGGCCCGGAACCCGCCCTCGGGCGACTGGCCCAGTTCGGACTCGTTCACGAACGCCTGCCCGAAGCCGACGGCCGCGCGGGGGTTCTTCGGCTTGCCGTCGTACCCGGTCAGCGTCAGGTCTTTCTGGAGCAGGGTGGCCAGGCCGGCGTCGTCGCCCAGCGCCTGCACGGCCCGCGGCTCGGTGGTGCCGCCCGCCTTCACCTGGCGGGCGTCGGTCCACTCCTTCGTGTACTTCGCCGCTTGACCGGCCAGCTTCGCCTTGTGCTCCCGCTCGGCCCGCTCCTGGGCGGTCTTGTCGGCCGCCCTCGGCCCGTCCAGCTTCTGCCCCATGATGCGGGTCAACTCCTTCTGGAACTCCTGCACCTCGGCCGTGGCCACTTCCGTCCGCATCGCGTCGTCGGTCTGCTTGTTCAGCAGCGGCAGGACGGCGGCGGCCGGCAGCGGGGGCGTGGCGGCGGCATTCACGGCCACCGCCCCGCCGACGGCGTCGGCCAGCACGCCCGCCCCGCCTTGGGTGGGCACGAGGAACGCCCGGATGCCGGCGACGACCCGCTGCTCGCGGGTGTGTCGGAAGGCGGTCTCGGTGACGGCCGCGATGGGGGCGAGCGGGGGGGCGTTGGTGGCCAGGGCGGAGGCGGTCAGCCCGGCCAGCGCGGCGGCCAGTTCGGGGCGGAACAGTTCGGCGTCGGTCAACTGGTCCTGGCGGTAGCCCGGCACCGGGTACTTGGGCAACTCCTGGCTGAGCGAGTAGGCGTTGTTCGGGTCCCACGCCAGCCCGCCGCCGACCGCCCCGCGGAGCAGGTTGCCGACGACCGGGCGGCCGGGGTTGGCCCCCGGCGTCTGGCGGTACACGCCCACCCGCGCCTGCCCGCTCAGGTACTCGTCGTACTCGGCGGCCGAGCGGGCGGGCGGCACGGTGCCGCCGAGCACGGCCTTCGCCGCGACCGCCGCCTGCACCTGCCGGAAGGCCTCGCCCCGCTTGGCGGCCAGCACCTTGTAGTACTCCTCTTCGCCCGTCACCTCGATCCACTGCACGCCCACCTTGCGTGGCTCGCGGACGCCGGGGCGGGAACTGCCCGGGTCGGGGTCGGTGTTGCTCGCCTCGTTGAAGATCTTGGTCAGTTCGGCCTCGGTCGGCTCGCCCGTCACCTGACTCAGGAACGCCTCCACCGGGATGGCCAGCATGGAGTACTGGGTGGCGGTCGTCTCGCTCACGAAGTGCTCGTACCGCTCGCGGGCGGTGCCGACCGCCGGGGCGACCGGGTTGCGGACGGCGTTGACGCCCAGCACGGCCGTCTGCGCGGCCCGCACGCGGAACTCGTCGGCCAGGGCCTCGTACAGCTCGCCCGGCCGCTTGACCGCCTTCGCGGCCACCTCGGCGGCCAGCGACTTCAGGTCGGCGGACGAGATGCTGTCCGGCGGGAACTCGGCGTCCACCAGCCGCACCACGTCCTCGTCCGTGTACCGGATGCCCAGCTTGTCCGCCTTCTTCTTCCACAGCAGGAACTCCAGCCGGTCGCGGTCGGTGCGGTTCGGCTGGTTGGCGAAGTACACCCCGCTCTCGCCGCGGTCGCCGGACGCCCGCCGGTTCATCTCGCCCACCGCCGCCTCGGCGTACACCCGCACCGCCTTCACCCGCCCGGCGTCTTCCGACTTGGGCGTGCTCTTCTCCTGCTCGCCCAGGGTGGCGGCCAGCCGGCTCAGGTCGGCCCGCAGCATCGGCCACAGTTCGGGCGGCACGCGGCTAGCGGCCACGTAGGCGTCCACCTGCTTCACGTCCCGGTCGAGCACCTTCCGCAGGTCTTCGGTGGTGGCCGCGTTCGCCTCCTTGCGGGCCTTCGCGGCGGCGGCGGCGAGCGACCGGGTGTTGGCTTGCAGCATGTACCCGTTGGCCAGCCCGCGGTCGCCGCCCACGTCCGCCACTTGCGACGCCTTGACGGTGCCGCCGTCGATCACCGCCATCGGCTCGCCGTGCGTCTGGAATTTGGCGATCCAGCGGGGGAACGCCTGGAAGAAGTCGCCCCCGCCGCTCACCCCGGCTTGCAGGACGAAGACGAACATGATGATGACGGTGACGACCGCGAACAGCACTTTCTGGTGCTTGCGGAAGAAATCGAACGGGTTGTAAGCCATGATCAGTTCTCACGTTCCGGCGGTTCCGTCGCCGCACGCGGGGGAGACGGGGCTTGACAGTTCGACGCCAACCGTACTAATCGTGTTGGGTCGCTCGACCGCCCGGAATAGCTGATTGTACGGATTCGACCGGGGGGAACAACGGGGTGTGGTAGGGTGGCCGGCTCTCGCCGAGAGCCGGTCGGTTGTCGCTCTCGGCGAGAGCGACCCACCCTAACACTTGCCCGCCCCGTATGATTGCCCGCCACCGCACCGACTGAGGTTTCGCTCTCGTGCCCCCTCGCAAGAAGCCGACCACCGACGCCCCCGCCCCGAAGAAACCGGCCGCCAAGAAGAAGGCCGCGAGCACGGCCGTGTCCAAAGCCACCGCCCGCACGCGGCCGGAAGCAGACGACGCGCCAGCCGCCCCGTCGCCCCGCGGCGGGTACGACCTGGTCATCATTGAATCGGCCGGCAAGGTGAAGGCGATCACCAAGTATTTGGGCCGCGGCTTCAAGGTCATGGCCAGCTTCGGCCACGTTCGGGACTTGGCCACCGGCAAACAGAAGGGGCTGACCGAAGAGGTGAGCGGCATCCAGATCAGCAAGGGCTGGAAGATGCGCTACCTCGTCGATGCGGGGAGCAAGGCGAAGAACGCGAAGGGCCGCGGCAAGCGGCGGAGCCAGCAGCAGATCCTGGACGAACTCGGCGAGGCCGCACGCGGGGCGGGCAAGATCTATTTGGCCGCCGACCCCGACCGCGAGGGCGAGAGCATCGCCTGGCACATCGCGGATCAGTTGCACCTGGACCCGGCACGCACCTTCCGCATCCGCTTCAACGAGATCACCCAGAAGGCCATCGCCCAGGCGATGAAGGACGTGGGCCAGATCGACATGGAACGCGTGAAGTCGCAGGAGGCACGCCGGGCGATGGACCGCGTGGTCGGGTTCCCACTCTCCAACCTGCTCGGCCGCAAGGTGGCCCAGGGGCTGAGCGCCGGCCGCGTGCAGTCGGTGGTGGTCAAGTTGGTCGTGGACCGCGAGGCGGAGATCGACGCCTTCAAGACGGACGAGTACTGGAAGCTGACGGCCCTGCTCGCCCCGCAGGACAGCGGCATCAAGTGGACCGTCAAGCCGGACCTGGCGAAGATCATGGCTTCGAAGAAGTCAGCGGTCAGCGGTCAGCAGTCAGCCGAAGAGGAAGACAAGAAGCCGAAGGGCGAGGGCGACGAACTCGAAGACACCGAAGCGGCCAGCTACGACGCCGAGGGCGACGGCGCGGAGGCACAGGCGAGCGGCCCGCGTCAGCGGGCTGGTTCCGAAACGAAGCGGATCCCGCCGGCCCCGAAGGGGGCGTTCTTCACCGAACTGGCCAAGTGGAACGGGGCCGACCCGAAGCTGGACAGCGAGGCGGCCATCGACGCCGTCGTCGCCGAACTGACGGGCGTGCCGTTCGTCGTGTCGAAGGTGGACCAGAAGGACCGGCACGAGCGACCGCAGCCGCCGTTCATCACGAGCAGCCTTCAGCAACAAGCCGCTCTGCGGTTGCGGTTCAACACCCGCCGCACGATGGGCACGGCGCAGCAACTGTACCAGGGCATCACCCTCCGCGAGGTCGGGGCGGTCGCGCTCATCACGTACATGCGAACCGACAGCACCCGCATTTCGCCCGACGCCGTCACCGCCGTGCGGGGGTACATCGCCGACACGTTCGGCCCGCGGTACTGCCCGGACAAGCCGAACTTCTACGCCAGCGGGAAGAGCGCGCAAGAGGCCCACGAGTGCGTCCGCCCGACGGACGTGACCATGACCCCGCAGCGGGCGGAAAGCCTCGGGTTGAGCGGGGACGAGTTGAAGGTGTACACGCTCATCTACAACCGCTTCGTGGCGTGCCAGATGTCCGCGGCCGTGTTCGCCGTCACGACCGTCGAAGTGACCGCCGGCAAGGGGCTGTTCCGCGCCACCGGGAGGATTGAAAAGTTCGACGGCTACCGCCGCGTGATGGCCCCGGCCAAGAGCGAAGACGTGCTACTGCCGGCGGTGCAAGAGAAGCAGACGCTCGACCGCCTCGACCAGTTCGCCACGCAGCACTTCACCCAGCCGCCGCCGCGGTACAACGAGGCGAGTCTGGTGAAGGCGATGGAGAAGGAGGGCATCGGCCGGCCGAGCACGTACAGCAGTACGCTCGAAACCATCCAGGACCGCGGGTACGCCGAGCAGCGCGACCGCCGCTTCTACCCGACGGCCGTCGGCAAACGGGTGACGCACCTGCTGGCCGAGCACTTCCCGACCGTCATGGACTTGAAGTTCACCCGCCACTTCGAGGAGGAACTCGACGGCATCCAGACCGGCGAGCACACCTTCGAGGGCGTGCTGAACGAGTTCTGGGCCGAGTTCTCGGTGGCGCTGGCGAAGGCCGACACCGACATGCCCTCACAGAAGGGCATCGAGATCGGAGAGGCGTGCCCGAAGTGCGGCCGGCCCCTGCTGGCCATGTTCAGCCGAAAAACCGGCAACCAGTTCATCGGGTGCAGTGGGTGGAAGGACGAGGAAAGCCCGTGCCCGTACAAGCGGGGCGAGGACGGCAAGGAGAGCATGGGGCCGGAGGTGACGACCACCGTCTGCCCGTCGTGCGGCAAGTTCATGGTGAAGAAGGACGGGCGGTTCGGCACGTTCTTCACGTGCGAGGGCGCGCCCGACTGCCCGACCATCATGAACCTGGGGGCGGACGGTAACCCGGTGGTGAGCACCCTGCCCAGCCCGGCCAAGTGCCCGCAGTGCGGCAAGCAGCAGCTCTTGCTCAAGTTCAGCAAGACGGGCAACCGCTACGTGCAGTGCCCCGACACCAAGTGCAAGTTCACCGCCGACGCGGACGCGAACGGCCACCCGGTGCCGCCGCCGGACACGGGCATCGCGTGCGACAAGTGCGGCAGCCCGATGACCATCAAGAAGAGCTTCCGCGGGCCGTTCCTGGCCTGCACCGGCTACCCCAAGTGCCGCAACGCCAAGAGCATCAACGCCGAACTGCGGGAGACGCTCAAGGACGTGCTGCCGCCGCCGGAGGCGAAGGCGGCGCAGCCGTCGGACGTGCCGGCCGTGACGATCAAGGAGATCTGCCCGGAGTGCGCCGGCGCGATGACGCTCCGCAAGTCGCGGTTCGGCGGGGGCAAGTTCTTCCTGAGTTGTGCCAAGTACCCGAAGTGCAAGGGCACCCGGCAGGTGACGCCGGAGGTCCAGGACCAGATCGCCGCGGCCACCCGCGGCGGCGGTGGTGGCGGCGGCCCGCCGCCGTACTGACCGGCGTGGTAGAATGCTGGCGAACACCGGAGGCAACACGATGGCGACGACCACGAAGAGAACGGGCAAACTGAAGGTGCGGTTGCTCCGCATGCCGAAGAAGCACAAGGGGAAAATCCCGGCAGAAGTGATCCGTGCGGCGGTGAAGCAGGTGGTCGCCGAGTGGCGAGCACAGCAGGCCGTTGCCGCGGCCGAGACGCGGTAGTCCATGCGCCTCCCTCGCCCCACTTACAACACCAGCGTGTTCCTGAACTGCCCGTTCGACGCGGACTACACGCCGCTGTTCCGCGCGCTTGTGTTCACCGTCGAGGCGTGCGGGTTCCGCGCTCGGTGCGCCCTGGAGGTGGACGACTCGGGGGAGACGCGGGCGGAGAAACTGCTCCGCATTATCCGCGAGTCTCGGTTCGGCATTCACGACATCTCGCGCACCGAGTCGGGCGCGGAGGGACTGCCGCGGTTCAACATGCCTTACGAATTCGGGCTGTTCGTCGGGTTCAAGGCGTGTGGGGTGCCGCGGCAGGCGAAGAAGGCGGTGCTGGTGCTCGACAGGGAAAAATTTCGCTACCAGAAATTCTTGTCCGACATCGCCGGTCAGGACATCCGGGCACATGGCGGCACCGCGGACGGGGTGATCCGGCAAGTGCGGGCGTGGCTGGCGTCGAAAACCGAGCGGACGGTCGAAGGGGCGGACCACCTGACTGAACTGTTCGGCCTGTTCGTCGAGGAGGTGCCCAGCATCCTGGCGGTCGCTCGGAAGACCGAATCGGACCTGGACAATTTTTTCGACTTCCACCACCTTGTGTACGACTGGCTCGCGGAGCGGCGGGAGGGGTGAGCTAGCCGCCCACCCCTCACCGACCGAGCATCGCCTTCACTGCCGCGAAGCCGTCCGCGGCGATGGCGTCCAACCCTTTGGGGTGGATGGCGTCGGCGATGGCCTTCAGCATGTCGGGCAGCGCCTTCGACCACACGTCCATCTGCTTCCACTCGTTGAAGTCCTCGACCGTCAGGTACTCGAATTCGGCCCCGTCGTACTCCGCGTGCCGCTCGGCCCAGTGCTTGGCCAGGGCCGTGCGCGCCGGCGGTTTGGAGTACGTCACGTCGCCGACCGACACGCCCACCACCCGGCGGAGGAACGCCTCCTTGTCGTACTTGCAGTCGAGGAACGCGGTGTACAGCTCGGTCACGCAGTACGCCGACTTCAGGTACTTTTCGCTCAGCACGGCCACCACCTTCGCCGTCTGCCCGGCCAGCTTGATGTACTCCGAGATGCGATCCCCCGGCCGCATCCGCTCCTTGTCGTACAGCGGCTCGTACCCCCAACTCTCCATGGCACGCACCAGCCCCAGCACCGTCGCCTCCCGCTTCTGCCCGTCCTCGCTCTTGTCGCCCCACGCGTAGGAGATGAACACCCGTTTATCAAACGGGCTACCCGGCGGCGGGTCGCCGCCAATGTGCGTCAGCCCCTCCACCCCGCGGGCGGTGATGACGGTCGGCTCGTCGGCCTCCACGACTCGCTTGCCGCTGCGAGTGACGCTCGGCTTGGTGCCAGTCGCGGCCCGGTCGAGCGTTTCCAGCACGGCTGACACCAGCCGTTCCGCCGATGGCCCCCACGCGGTCACGCTCACCCGCCCGGCCAGCGAACTGCCCTTCGGGTCGTCCCACGTCACTTGGGCCAGCACCTCGCCGCCGTCGGCGCGGAACCAGAAGCCGTACTTCCAGTAGATGGCGTTGTCGCCGGCCTTCTCGCCGATCTTCGCCAGGAAGGTGCGAACGATCCCTTCGTGCAGGAAGCGAAACTCGGCGGTGGCGGTGGCGTCGGCCGGCGTGTCGAGCTTCGATTGCAGCACGTCTCGCTTCGATTCAAACCCCGGCAACCAGTCGGGCGCGATGTACTCGTTTTCCCCACTCGACACCTTCTTGCCGCGGAAGCAGATGCCGCAGCTTACCATCATGTCGAGGAACACACGCTGCTCGCTCGGCTTGAAGTTGCCCCACACGAGTTGGGCGAGGTGTTCGCGAGTGAACTTGCCGTCGTTGAAGAAGTACGGGGCGGTCCGCTGGCGGTCGCAGACGGTGTAGATGGCGTCCAACGCCCACTGCTGATCGACGACGATCTGCCCGCCGAACAGGTCCTCGCGGTGGAACACCACGCCGGTTTCATGCAGGAATTTCAGCAGCACCGCCGGGTTGCTCACCCCTCCTGTGCTCCGTGTTGGGGTATCCCCACCCCCGGCTCGCCCGCTTTGCGGCGAGC